>NZ_JBHVQX010000033.1:0-94154 GCF_042886395.1 Streptomyces sp. NPDC058008
GTGCGTGGGTACGCACCGGGCCACCGGCCTTCCACCGACTCCTTCGCGCGGGTCAGGCGACGGTCACCGTCCCGGTGCCCTCCGCCGCCGTACCGGTCGCTTCCACGCTCACCCGGTACGCCCGGCCGGTGCCTTCCGCCGTGACACGCGCGCCCGACCCGTCCCGTACGACGCGGAACACGGCTGCCGGGGCGCCGGCCAGGTCCGGCACGGTGACCGTGCTCTCCCCGGCGCCGGTGCCGAAGACCCGCAGCGTGAGGCCGTCCAGCCAGTCGCCGTCCGGGCGCTGGTCGTCGGCGCCCCAGGGCAGGACGGCACCGTCCCTGACCAGCAGGGGCAGGCTGTCGAAGCCGTGGGTCTCGTGCCGCCAGGCCGGACCGGTGACGCGCTCGCCGGTGAGCAGCGAGGTCCAGGTGCCCTCGGGGACGTAGTACTCGACCTCGCCGTCCTCGGTGAAGACCGGGGCGACCAGCAGGTCCGGGCCGAGCATGTACTGCCGGTCCAGCGTGCGGGAGGCGGGGTCGCCGGGGAACTCGGCGAGCATCGGCCGCATCATCGGGACGCCCGTACGGTGCGCCTCGGCGGCGACTCCGTAGAGGTAGGGCATGAGCCGGTGCTTGAGCAGGGTGAACGTGCGCGCCACGTCCACGGCCTCCTCGCCGAACTCCCACGGCACGCGGTAGGAGACGTTGCCGTGGAGCCGGCTGTGCGAGGAGAGCAGGCCGAAGGCGAGCCAGCGCTTGAAGACGGCGGGATCGGGGGTCCCCTCGAAGCCGCCGATGTCGTGGCTCCAGAAGCCGAACCCGGACAGGCTCAGCGACAGCCCGCCGCGCAGCGACTCCGCCATCGCGGTGAAGGAGGCGAAGCAGTCACCGCCCCAGTGGACCGGGTACTGCTGGCCGCCCGCCGTGGCCGACCGGGCGAAGAGCACGGCCTCCCCCGCGCCCCGTTCCCGTTCGAGGAGTTCGAAGACGGTGCGGTTGTAGAGCTGCGCGTAGTAGTTGTGCATGCGCTCCGGGTCGGAGCCGTCGTGCCAGACGACGTCCGTGGGGATGCGCTCGCCGAAGTCGGTCTTGAAGCAGTCCACGCCCTGGTCGAGCAGGAGCCTCAGCTTGCCGTCGTACCAGTCGCGGGCGGCCGGGTTGGTGAAGTCGACCAGTGCCATGCCCGGCTGCCACAGGTCCCACTGCCAGATGTCGCCGTCGGGGCGCCGCACCAGGTAGCCGTGTGCGGCGCCCTCCGCGAACAGGGCGGACTTCTGGGCGATGTAGGGGTTGATCCACATGCTGATGCGCAGTCCGCGTTCCTTCAGGCGGGCCAGCATCCCCTCCGGGTCGGGGAAGACCTCGGGGTCCCAGAGGAAGTCCGACCACTGGTACTCGCGCATCCAGAAGCAGTCGAAGTGGAAGACGCTCAGCGGGATGCCCCGCTCGGCCATGCCGTCGACGAAGGAGGTGACGGTGGCCTCGTCGTAGGACGTGCAGAACGAGGTGGTCAGCCAGAGGCCGAACGACCAGGCCGGGGGGAGGGCGGGCCGGCCGGTCAGGGCCGTGTAGCGGGACAGGACGTCCTTGGGCGTCGGACCGGCGACGACGTAGTACTCGACCGACTGGTCCTCGACGCTGAACTGCACCTGGCCCACGGACTCCGTGCCCACCTCGAAGGAGACCTTGCCGGGGTGGTTGACGAAGACGCCGTAGCCGCGCGAGGAGAGGTAGAACGGGATGTTCTTGTACGCCTGTTCGCTGCTGGTGCCGCCGTCGGCCTGCCAGATGTCGACGGTCTGGCCGTTCTTCACGTACGGCGTGAACCGCTCGCCGAGGCCGTAGACGTTCTCGCCCACGTCCAGGGCGAGTTGGGCGATCATGTGGTGCGCGCCGTCGGGTGTCGTCGCGAACGCCGTTCCCTTCGGGTCCACCTGGGTGAGCCGCCGTCCGTCACCGTCGAGGAAGGTGATGCCCCACGGCCCTTCGCTGTCCATCCGCAACGTCAGCGGCCCGCTGGTGAGTTCGGTGACCGTGCCGTCCCGGCGGGTCCGGCCCGGGGCGGTGGCGTCCGGCTGGAGGGCGAAGTCCGGTCCGCGCAGGGCCCTTCCCGCGTGGTGGGTGGCACGGACGCCGATGACGCCCTCGGCCGGGGAGAAGCATTCGACCGTGATCAGAGGGGTGTTGAGCGTGTCCCCGCGCGTGGCGACGCGCTTGACCGCCGCGTACGCCGTGAACCGGTCGTCCTCGACGCGCAGATCACGGATCTCGGTGGCGTAGGAGGCGCGTACGCCTTCACGCATCAGCCAGAAGCCGTCGGTGAACCTCATGCGGACTCCTTGCCGGGAGCGATGACGTCGACGCGGGCGAGCCGCAGGTTCCCGGAGAGGCCGACGGCCAGCTCGCGCACCCCGTGGAGGTCGAGCGCGGTCTCGACGGTCCGGTACTCGTACGGGCCCTTGTCGCCCTCGACGCCGGTGATCAGCGCGTGTCCGCCCGCGGCCACCGAGATGGCTCCCGCTCCGGAGACGAGGAAGGCCAGTCCGGCCACGCCCTCCCCGAAGTCGCAGTCACGGTAGACGAGATGGCCCTCCCTGTCGGGTGAGACGGGGGCGACGACATCGCCCCGCGTCTTCCCGAGGTCGAGGATCTCCGTGTCCTTCTGCCAGTCGTAGTCGGCGGCCTCCAGGCCCCGCGACGCCACCGGCCTGGGCCCCTGCGCCTCGCCGTCGACGACCTCCGTAGCGGTGAGCCGGATGTCCGCGCTGGAGGCGCCCGCGAGGATCTCGTACGCACCCGGCTCGACGGTCCACCGGCCGTGCGCCACGCTCCAGTGGCCCAGCTCCTCCCGGGGCACGGTGAAGTCGAGGCGTTCCCCCGCACCGGGCGCGAGCCGCACCCGGCGGTGGGCGACCAGCTTGCGCAGCGGCAGGTCCGTGGGGTCGCCGAGGGCCCCCAGCGGGCGTCCCAGGCCCTCGGGGGACGGCCCGGCCGGTCCGGCCCGGCGGACGTAGACCTGCGCCACCTCGTCGGCGGCGGCCGCACCGTCGTTGGTGACGGTCAGGGACACCCGCAGCAGCTCGCCGTCCAGCTCGGTCCGCAGCCCGGAGTAGGTGAAGCCGCCGTAGCCGAGACCGTGTCCGAACGGGAAGAGCGCGGTGCCCCGGAAGTAGAGGTAGGTCTGCCGGGAGCCGATGACGTCGTAGTCGAAGAGGCCGGGCAGGTCGTCGTCGCTCGCGTACCAGGTCTGCGGCAGGCGCCCGGCCGGGGACGTGTCGCCGGCGAGCACGCGGGCGAGCGCGGTGCCCGCGGCCTGGCCGCCGTGCGCCGTCCAGAGCAGGGCGGGCAGGGCGTCGGCCGCCTCGCCGACCGCGTACGGGTAGGCGGAGGACAGGACCAGGACCGTACGCGGGTTGGCGGCGTGCGCGGCGCGCCACAGCCGGTCCTGCTGGGCGGGGAGGGCGAGGGTGGTGCGGTCCTCGGTCTCACGGCCGTTGATGTGGGGGTCGTTGCCCGCGACGACGATCACGGTACCGGCGGCCGCCGCGACACGGGCGACGGCGTCCGCGCCGTGCTCGACGGTCTCGGGCTCGAAGACCGTGCCGTCCTCGCGCGGGATCTTCTCGCCGGACACGGCAACCTTCGCGCCGTCGGCGGCGACTGAGACGTACCCACCGGTCCCGATGTGCAGAAGGCGGTGCCCGCCGTCGTGCCCCTCCACCGCTTCCAGGCGGAACGTCTCCTGGACGACCCAGCCGCCCGGCTCGTCCGCCGACGCCCTGACGTATCCGTCGTCGGCGACGGAGAGGTACAGCCCTTCGTCGGTGCGCAGGGTCAGGACGCCGTCGCCCCAGTCGACCAGGGCCAGTTCGGTGGGCTGCTCGCCGCAGGTCAGCGGGGGCAGGTCCGTACGGCCGGCGAGGAGGGCCGGGTCGAGGGCGCCTTCCGCACCCCGGACCCCACCGTCCGCGACACCGTCGGCCGCGGGGACCTGGAGCCAGCCGTCGGTGGTCCTGAGCCGGATCCGGTCGACGCCCTCCTCGAAGACGACGTTCCCGGCGCCGTAGCGTTCCCGGATCCCGTCGAGCGGGGTCGAGCGGTGCATGAGCGTGCCGCTGTACCAGTCGAGCTTGCAGGCGTCGGCGAGGAGACCGACCACCGCGACGGTCCCGTCCGTCCCGGGTTCCAGGGGCAGCAGGCCGTCGTTCTTGAGCAGGACGACGGCCTGCTCGGCCGCTTCCAGGGCGAGCGCGCGGTGTTCCTCGGTGTCCAGGGCGTCCGCATCCGCGTACGGGTCGAGCTCCGGGTCGAACTCCCCGAGGGCGAAGCGCATGGCGAGCAGGCGGCGTACCGCCGTGTCGATGTCGCTCTCCTCGATGAGCCCCTCGGCCAGTGCGCCGCGGATGCGGCCGGTCATGACCGTGGAGTCCGTGCCGTGGTCGGTGAAGCTGTCGACGCCCGCCTTCAGGGCGGCCGCGGTGGCCTCCTCGTGGGTGTCGAAGTAGTGCTCGGAGTCGACCAGGTTGGAGGGTGCGCCGGCGTCCGAGCAGACGACGAGCGGCTGTTCGGTCCAGCTCCTCAGGTGCTGCTCCAGGAGGGGCGAGACGTGGTTGGGGCGGCCGTTGACCAGGTTGTAGGCGGGCATGACGCCGGCCACCGCCCCGGCCCGCACCGCGTCGCGGAAGGCCCGCAGGTCGTACTCGTGCAGGACGCGGGGGCGCACCGAGGAGGAGGCGGTGTCGCGGTCGGTCTCGTTGTTGTGCGCGAGCCAGTGCTTGAGGACGGGTGCGGTGCGCCAGTAGCGGGGGTCGTCCCCGCGCAGCCCCCGGGTGTAGGCGACCGCGATGGCGGAGGTCAGGGCGGGGTCCTCGGAGTACCCCTCCTCGCCGCGGCCCCACAGCGGGTGGCGCAGCAGGTTCACCGTCGGTGCCCAGACGTTGAGCCCGACCCGGTCGTCCTGGGCGCGCTTGGCCCGCACCTCGTTGCCGACGGCTTCGCCGACGCGGCGCACCAGCTCGTCGTTCCAGGTGGCGCCGAGGCCGACGGCCTGCGGGAAGACGGTGGCGGGTCCCATCCAGGCGACACCGTGCAGGGCCTCCTGTCCGGTGCGGAACGGGCCGAGCCCCAGCCGCTCCACCGCCGGGGCGAACTGATGCAGCATCGCGATCCGCTCGTCGAGCGTGAGCCGTCCGAGCAGGTCGTCGGTGCGCCGGGCGAAGGACAGCTGCGGGTCGCGGAAGGGAAGCGGATGGTCCGTCACGTGCGGGTCCCCTTGGAGAGGTGGGAGGTTTTCCGGTCTGCTCGTGCCGAAAGATCCTTCGATGGGAGCGGAAGATCTTTCGAAGCGCTTCGATGCTCTGCGGCCAACCCCGGAGGTGTCAAGGGTGCTACCGCCCCAAAGAGGTTCTTCCGGACGCATCGGAGCCGCATCCCACCGGGAAACGGTTCGGACACAGGTCGGAGGAATATCGAAACGAACTCTTGTGCGGCCGACACCCTTCACTTAACCTCGCTGCAACATCGAAGCGCTTCGACGAGGCAGCCCGTTGACCGCTTCAGCTCAGCCGGTGCACGACCGACCGGCTCGGCCGGTAACGCCCCTACCTCAGACACAGGGCCGAGCGGCAGTCGCCGCCGCGGGCCGTCCTGTTGCACCACGAAGGGTTGACGCAATGACGCCGAACTCCCCCTCCGCTCCCAGCCGGAGACGATTCCTCGCCTCCTCCGTGGTTGTCGCGGCAGCCGTGGGCGGCGGGATGCCGCTCCTCGCCGCGTGCGGCGGCGGTTCCGGTGGCTCGAAGAACGAGGGCACGACCACGGGCAAGAAGCTGAAGGACACGCTTCCCTCCTACGTGCCCACCAAGGCGGTCACCGGCGACATCCCCAGCAAGAACGGCTCCGCGGTCGGTTTCACCACCGCGCTCCCGGCCGACCAGCTGGCGGTGTCGGTCCCGAAGAAGCTGGGCAAGGGCAGCGAGCTGAGCATCATGGCGCCGCTGTGGGGCACTTCGCCGGGCGCGGGCAACCCGTACTGGACGGCCATGGACGAGGCCGTCGGCGTCAAGGTCAAGTGGCAGAACCAGGACGGCAACGTCTACGGCCAGAAGCTCGGCGCGGTGCTCGCCTCCAGCGACATCCCCGACGCGGTCGTCGTGCCCGGCTGGGAGCTGGGCGGCAAGATACCGAGCGCCATCGCCAACAAGTTCGCCGACCTCGGCCCGTACCTCTCGGGCGACAAGGTCAAGGACTACCCGAACCTGGCCGCCATCCCCACCGGTGCCTGGCAGCGCGCGGTCTTCGCCGGCAAGCTGCGCGGCCTGCCGATGCCGGCCGAGTCGACGCCCAACATCACCCCCTTCTACCGCGCGGACATCTTCGAGGAGAAGGGGTACGAGGTCCCCACCACCACGAAGGAGTTCTTCGACCTCTGCAAGGAGGTCAACGCGCCGAAGAGCAAGGTGTGGGCGTGCAGCGACATGACGTGGTCCTCGTTCGTCTTCTTCGGGGTCCTGCCGGAGAAGCCGTACTACTGGAAGCTCGTCGACGGCAAGCTGGTCAACCGCTACGAGACCGACGAGTACCTCGAGGCGCTGGAGTGGTCGCGCTCCCTGTACTCGGCCGGATTCGTGCACCCGGACGCCAAGGCCGAGACGGGTGACATGCGCACCACGTTCTCCTCCGGCAACGTCCTCATGTACAACGCGGACATCTCGGACTGGTACGCCGCGACCGCGGTCCAGCGGCTGGACAAGCCGGACTTCCGGATGGGGGCGATGGACTTCTTCGCCCACGACGGCGGCGCCCCGGTGATCTACGAGGCCGCGCCCTCCAACATCTGGTGCTTCGTCAACAAGAACGCGGACAGGAAGACGGTCGAGGACATCCTCGCCCTCGCCAACTACACCGCCGCCCCCTACGGCACCAAGGAGCAGCGCCTGAAGGCGTACGGCCTGGAGGGCACCCACCACACGCTCAAGGACGGCGTCCTCACCAAGACCGAGCAGGGCAACAACCAGGTCTTCGCGACCTACGAGTACATCGCCACCTCGGCTCCCTTCCGCGCCTACCCCGACCACCCGGACGTCGTCAAGGGTGTCATCGAGTGGCAGCAGCGCCAGGGCGCGCACCTGAAGAAGCCGCTGTTCCACGGGATGCAGATCCAGGAGCCCACCCGGTACACCGAGCTCAACGCGCAGTTCGAGGACCTGGAGAAGGACATCGTGCGCGGCCGCAAGAAGGTCAGCGACATGCAGCAGCAGGTCTCGGACTGGAAGGCCAAGGGCGGCGACGCGCTCCGCGACTGGTACAAGAAGCTGCTGGACGAGACCGGTGAGTCGGCTTCCTGACATGTCACTGAGCACAGAGGACCGGCGGGCGCGGGAGTCACGGACCCCGCCGGTCACGACACGGGCGGCCGGCGGCGCGCCGGCCGCCAAGGACATGCCGCTGCGGCACCGGCTGCGCCGGGACCGCACGCTGATCCTGATGACCCTGCCGGCGATGGTGCTGCTGCTGGTCTTCGCGTACATCCCCCTGGCGGGCAACGTGGTCGCCTTCCAGGACTACGACCCGTACATCGCGGACAACGCCTTCGAGGCCATCGCGCAGAGCCCGTGGGTCGGGTTCGAGTGGTTCCAGCAGATGGTGAACGACCGGTTGTTCTGGTCGGCGCTGCGCAACACGCTGGCGATCTTCCTCCTCCAGCTGACGCTGTTCTTCCCGGTGCCGATCCTGCTGGCCCTGTTCATCAACAGCTTTGTGCGGCCCCGGGTCCGGGCGGTGGCGCAGGCGATCCTCTACCTGCCGCACTTCTTCTCCTGGGTCCTGGTCGTCACCGTGTTCCAGCAGATGTTCGGCGGCGCCGGGCTCATCGCGCAGACCCTGCGCGAGCGCGGCCACGAGGGCTTCGACCTGATGACCGACCCCGGTCTGTTCAAGTTCCTGATCACCTTCGAGATGATCTGGAAGGACGCCGGCTGGGGCGTCATCGTCTTCCTCGCCGCCCTGGCGGCCGTCAGCCCGGACCTCTACGAGGCGAGCGCGATGGACGGCGCCAACCGCTGGCGCCGGATGTGGCACATCACCCTGCCCGCCCTGCGCCCGGTCGTGGCCCTGCTCCTGGTCCTCCAGGTGGGCAACGCGCTGACCGTCGGCTTCGAGCAGATCCTGCTCCAGCGCACGGCGGTCGGCCCGGGCGCCTCCGAGGTGCTGGACACCTACGTCTGGAACGTCGGTATCACCAACGGCGGGTTCAGCTACGCGGCGGCCGTCGGGATCATCAAGGGAATCTTCGGTCTGCTGCTGGTCCTCGGGGCCAACAAGGTCGCCCACCTCATGGGTGAGCAGGGGGTGTACAAGAAGTGAGCAGCCTGCTCTCCGGCCTGACCGGCTTGGCCGGTGTGAAGCCGGGTACCCGCGGTCGCCTGCGCCCGGTGTGGGAGGAGGAGCCGTCCAGGGGCGGCCTCGCCTCCAAGGGCGTGGTCCTGGTCCTGATCTGCCTGGCCGTCCTCTTCCCCCTGTGGGTCGTGATCGTCACCAGCCTGTCCTCGGTGAAGACCATCACCGAGGCGGGCGGTCTGGTGGTGATCCCCCGTGGCATCACCTTCGTCGCCTACCAGGAGCTGCTGGGCGGCGGCCAGGTCACCCGGGCGGCGGTCGTCAGCATCTGTGTGACCGTGGTCGGGACGCTCTTCAGCATGGCCGTCTCGATCATGTGCGCCTACGGTCTCTCCCGGACCGGCTCCGTGCTGCACCGCCCGTTGCTGATCTTCATGCTGGCCACGATGTTCTTCGGCGCCGGCCTCATCCCCACCTACCTGGTGGTTCAGGGGCTCGGTCTCACCGACTCCTACCTGGCGCTGATCCTCCCGAGCGCGCTGAATGTGTTCAACATCCTGGTGCTGCGGGCCTTCTTCATGAGCACCGCGCAGGAACTCGTCGAGAGCGCCCGCATCGACGGGGCGGGCGACTTCCGCATCCTCTGGCAGATCGTCATGCCGCTGTCCCGCGCGGTCATCGCCGTGATCACGCTGTTCTACGCGGTGGGGTACTGGAGCGCCTGGTTCAACGCGTCCATCTACATCAGCGACCCGGACATGCTGCCGTTGCAGAACGTGATGAACCAGCTGGTCCTCAAGCAGGAGCGGCCCACCGGTCTGACCCAGGTCATCAACACGGGCCATCTGTCCCTGCTCGCCGTGCAGATGGCGGTCATGGTGCTCGCGCTGATCCCGGTCGCGTTCCTGTCGCCGTTCGTCCAGAAGCACTTCAAGGAAGGCATGCTCACCGGCGCCGTCAAGGGCTGAGCACCGTCCCGCGTCCGCCCGCCACTCCCCGGAGGGTCCCCGTCATGCGCGCTCCGTCCGTCCCGCAGCCGGTACACGCCCCCGGGCGTGGCCGCGCGGCCCCGTCCGGGCGGCGGAGGGGCCGCCCGGCGGACTTCAGGACCGGGCCGGTCTCCGTGACGTACGACGGCGTGGCCGTGCCGCGCCCGGAGGGCGCGGGCCCGGCCCGGGGACGGACCGGCGGGATCACCACCGGCGATCCCCACGTCCACGGCGGTGCCGGTCCGGGTACCGGCGGCCGTGGCATCCCGTACGCAGACCCCCAGTAGAGGAACGAGACGTCCATGCCGTCCCTGCACGACGCCACCCGTGGCCGCATCCTCTTCGGAGGCGACTACAACCCCGAGCAGTGGCCCGAGGAGGTGTGGGCCGACGACGTCCGGCTGATGAAGGAGGCCGGGGTCAACTCCGTGACCGTCGGCGTCTTCTCCTGGGCGAAGATCGAACCCCGCCCGGGTGCGCGGGAGTTCGGCTGGCTGGACCGGCTGCTGGACCTCATGGACTCCCACGGGATCGGCGTGGTCCTCGCCACCCCCACGTCGTCACCGCCGCCGTGGATGGGCGCGCTGCACCCGGAGACGCTGCCGCGCACCGAGGACGGCGCACTCGTCAACTACGGTTCCCGGCAGCACTTCTGCCCGAGCTCGCCGGTCTACCGGCGCTACGCCGCCGCCCTCACCGAGGACCTCGCGGACCGCTACGCGGACCATCCCGCGCTCACCGTGTGGCACATCAACAACGAGTACTGCACGCACTGCTGGTGCGACGAGACCGCCGCCCACTTCCGCCGCTGGCTGGCGGCCCGGTACACCACCCTGGAGGCGCTCAACGACGCCTGGGGCACGGCGTTCTGGAGCCAGCGCTACGACACCTGGGCGGAGATCCTGCCGCCGCGCAGGGCCCAGTACACGCGCAATCCCGCGCAGGAGCTGGACTTCAAACGGTTCACCTCCGACGCCCTGATGGAGTGCTACACCGCCGAGCGGGACATCGTCGCCCGGCACACCCCGCACATCCCGGTGACGACCAACTTCATGCCGCTGTGGTCGGGCCAGGACGCGTGGGCCTGGGCGGAGCAGGAGGACATCGTCTCCGTCGACGTCTACCCGGATCCGGCCGACCCGTGGGGCGGCCAGTACAACGCGATGCTCGCCGACATGACCCGCTCGCAGGCGCGCGGGCCGTGGATGGTGATGGAGCAGGCGGCCGGGCCGGTCAACTGGCGCAGTGTCAACCACCCCAGACCGGCCGGCCTCAACCGGCTCTGGTCGCTCCAGGCGGTGGCCAGGGGCGCCGACGCGGTCTGCTACTTCCAGTGGCGGCAGTCCCGGCAGGGTGCCGAGAAGTTCCACTCGGGGATGCTGGGCCACGCGGGTGAACACGGCCGCACCTTCCGGGAGGTCAAGCGCATCGGCGCCGAACTGGCCCTGATCGGCGGCGAGGTGAGCGGGACCGGCGTCTCCGCCGATGTCGCCGTGCTCCACGACTGGGACGCCTGGTGGTCGAGCACCCAGGAGGGCCGCCCCTCCTCCCTCGTCTCCTACACGGAGCTGCTCCAGGCCTGGCACCGGGCACTGTGGGAGGGCGGGATCGGCACGGAGTTCGCCCGCCCCGGGGCCGACCTGAGCGGCTACCGCATGGTGCTCGTGCCCCAGCTCCAGCTCCTCGGCGACGCTGCGGTCGACAACCTGGTCGCCTACGCGCGGGGTGGCGGCACCCTCGTGTGCGGGTTCTTCACCGGCGTCACCGACACGGACGACCGGATCAGGCCGGGCGGGATGGACCACCGGCTGCGTGAACTGTTCGGCATCCGCACGGTGCACGAGTGGTGGCCCCTGGACGCGGACACGACGGCGGAGTGCGACGGATTCCGGGGCACCCTGTGGTCGGAGGAGCTGGAGCCCGACGGCAGCGCGGAGACCGTGGCGGCCTACCGCGGCGGCGAACTGGACGGCCTCCCGGCCGTACTCCGCAAGGGCACCGCGTGGTACGTCTCCACACTGCCCGAACCCGCCGCGCTGCGCGGCCTGCTCGGCCGGGCCGCGGCCGGCGCCGGCGTGCGGCCCGTGCTGGAGGGGCTGCCCGCCGGGGTCGAGGCGGTACGGCGCGGCGGGCTGCTCTTCCTGCTGAACCACGGCAGGTCCCCGGCCGGGGTGGAGCTGCCGGGCCGGTACACCGACCTGCTCACCGGAGCCGGGACCGACGGCTCCGTCGAGCTGGAGCGCTACGGCGTGGCCGTGCTCAGGGAAGCCTCCGCATGATCGACGGCACGTGGGAGCCCTGCCCCGCCGCCCGCTGGGAGGACGCCTTCCTCAGCGGCAACGGCCGTCACGGGGCCATGGTGTACGGCGACCCGGCCGACGACCGGGTGATCGTCAACCATCACACCCTGGTGCGGCCCAACGGCAGCGAGGACCTGCGCCCGCCGGAGCTCGCCGACCGGCTCGGCCGCCTCCAGGACGCACTCCTGGCCGGGGACACGAAGGCGGCGGAGGACTTCGGCTCGGGGCGTCCGCTGGTGTGGGTGCAGCCCTTCCACCCGGCCTTCCAGTCCCGCGTGCGCCGCACCCGGGGCCTCCACGAGGCGGTCGCCGGCTACCGGCGCGAGGCCGACTTCACGACGGGCGAGGTCACCGCGTCGTACGAGGCGTGGCGGAGTGCCGTCTTCGTGTCGCGGGCCGACGACGTGATCGTGCAGCACATCACCGACCTCGCGCTGACCTGCGATCTCATGCTGGACCACCTGCTGCCCGGCGCCCCCGCGCAGCTGGCCGTCGGCCGCTCCACGGTCCTGACCCCGGAGGGCGCCCAGCTGGCGCTGCGGGTCGGCTACCCGGGCGGCGGACTCGGGTACACGGGGGTCACCCTGGCCCGGGTGGACGGCGGCCGGGTGTCCGTGGCCGGTGAGGGGATCCGGATCGAGGGGGCGCGGAGCCTCACCCTGACGACCCGGGTCGTGCGCGGGGCGGGCCGCCCCGACCCCGCCGGGCTGTGGGCCGCCCTGCCGCGCGAGGACTACGCCACGCTGCTGGACCGCCACCGGCCGCTGCACCGGGAGGCCTACGGGCGCGCCTCCCTCACGCTGCGGGACGCCGCACCGGAGCGGGAGCGGTCCGGCGGCGAGCTGCTGCGCACCCCGAGGTCCCCCGCTCTCCTGGAGCGTCTCTTCGCGGCCGGCCGGTACCACCTGCTGTCGGCCTCGGGGATGCTGCCGCCCCGGCTGACCGGCCTGTGGACGGGCGACTGGGACACCGCCTGGTCAGGAGCCTTCACCACGAACGCCAACCTCAACCTCCAGGTCTCCTCCGCTGCCGCCGCCGGCCTGCCGGAGGTCAGCGGGGCGCACGCGGCCCTGGTCGAGAGCCAGTTGGCCGACTGGCAGGACAACGCCCGCGCGATCTTCGGTGCGCGGGGCGTCGTCGCGCCGTCCCACACGGACGGGGCGTCCGGCCACACCCGGCACTTCCAGCGCGCCTATCCGCTGCACCTGTGGACGGCCGGGGCGGACTGGCTGCTGCACCCCCTCCTGGAGCACGCCGAGGTCACGGCGGGGGCCCCGGACGCGACACTGACCGACGCCCTGGTCCAGGTGGCCCTGTTCTACGAGGACTTCCTCGGTCACGAGGACCCGGACGGAAACCTCGCGCTGGTCCCCTCGTACTCCCCGGAGAACCGCCCGGCCAACGCGAGTTGGGGCACGGTGAACGCGACGATGGACATCGCCGCCGCCCGCCACGCCCTGACGACGGCCGCCGCTCACGCCCCCGCACACCCGTCGGCCGCCCTCTGGAGGTCGCTCGCCGCCCGGCTTCCGGCCTACGCGGTGAACGAGGACGGGGCGCTCGCCGAGTGGGCGTGGCCCGGTCTGCGGGAGACGTACGACCACCGCCACCTCAGCCACCTCTACCCGGTGTGGCCGCTGGACGAGATCAACCCCTACGACACCCCGGAACTGTCCTCGGCCGCGCACCGCGCGCTCGAACTGCGCGGATCCGAGAACGACTCCGCGCACGGCCACCTGCACCAGGCGCTGATCGCCGCCCGGCTGCGGGACCCGTCCCGGGTGTCCGCGGCGCTGGGCGCGGTGCTGGGCGGCGACTTCTTCCACGACTCGCTGATGAGCGCGCACTACCCGTCGCGCGACGTCTACAACGCGGACGCGGCCCACACCCTGCCCGCCGCGGTGATCGAGTCGCTCGTCCAGTCGTCACCCGGCCGCCTGGTCCTGCTGCCCGCCGTCCCGGCGGAGTATCCGGCCGGTGAACTCCGGGGCGTACGGACCCGGTTCGGCGCCCACCTGGACCTGCGGTGGTCGGAGGACGGCGCGACCGCCGTGCTGCGCCCCACCCGCGACGCCCGCGTCGATCTGCGTACGGGCGACGGGCTCACCCTCACCGAGACCTCTGCCGGGTACCCCACGGCTCCGCTGGAGCTGACGGCCGGCGTGGACCGCGTCCTCACCCTGGAGGCGCGGTAGCAGTCCTCCATCCCCACATGGAAGGAACACCCCATGGCACGATCCACCCTGACCAGGCTCCTCCTGGCGCCGACGGCGGCCGTGGCCGCGCTGATCGGCTTCGCGGCGGCTCCGGCCCACGCCGCGATCTGGACCTCGTCGGAGCAGTGGGGCAACTACACCACGTCCGACGGCTACATCCTCTACAACAACATCTGGGGCTCGGGGGCGGGCACCCAGAGCATCTGGGCGAACTCGTCGTCCAACTGGGGCGTGACGGCGAACCACCCGAACACCGGCGGCATCAAGTCGTACCCGAACGCCAAGAAGATCGTCAACAAGCCGATCACGTCCCTGTCGTCGCTGACCAGCACCTACAACGTGACGGTCCCGTCGTCCGGCGCGTACAACACGTCGTACGACATCTGGGACACGGACTACGACTACGAGGTGATGCTCTGGGTGAACTACAACGGCGCCGTCGGCCCGCTCGGCACCTCGCAGGGCAACGTCACCCTCGGCGGGCACACCTGGGCCGTCTACAAGGGCAGCAACGGCTCCAACGAGGTCTTCTCGTTCCTGCGGACCTCCGACTCCTCGTCCGGCACCGTGAACATCCTGCCGATCCTCAAGTGGATCAAGGACACCAAGGGCTGGTGGGGCAACGAGACCATCGGTGACGTCCAGTTCGGCTACGAGATCACCTCGTCGTCGGGCGGTCTGAACTTCACGACGAACGGGTTCAGCGTCTCGTCGAGCTGATCCCGGGGGGGACGGGCCGGGGCGGACCTCCGGCCCGTTGCCGTGCGGTGGCCGGCCTTTTGCCCGCGCGGTGGCCGACCGTGCCCGTGCGGTGGCCGGCCCTTTGCCTGTGCGGTGGCCGGCCGTTGCCGTGCGGTGGCCGGCCCGTTGCCCGTGCGGTGGCCGGCCCGTTGCCCGTGCGGTGGCCGACCGTTGCCGTGCGGTGGCCGGCCCGTGGCGCCGCGGTGCTCCTGTCCGCGGCCGTGTGCCGGTTCTCTGCTCCCGCCCGCCGGTGTGGCGGGCGGGAGCTCAACTCGCGTCGGGGCTCCCGGCGAGCCAGCGGGCGGTCCGTGTCCAGTGGTGCCCGGGCGGGGACGTCCCCAGGAGGGCCGCGAACCGCTCGGGGCGGGCGAGCAGCCGGCGGTCGGCCGGGTACAGCGCGGTGTGCGCCAGCAGCCAGCCGGACAGCGCGTGCGCGTCGAGGGGGTCAGGGCCGGGCGGGCGCAGGGGGTCCGAGCCGCGCGGGCGCAGAGGGTCCGAACCTCGCGGGCGCAGAGGGTCCGAACCTCGCGGGCGCAGAGGGTTCGATCCGCGCGGCCCGAGGGGGCCCATGCCGCGCAGCTGCTCCTCGTAGGCGGCCCGTGCGCCTTCCGGGTCCCCCGCGACCAGCAGTTCGTCGGCCGTGGTCGCTCCGCCGGCCGTGAGCCCGCGCAGCTGGTGGAGACGGGTGCGGTCGTCCTGCCAGTAGCGGCGCGGCCGGTCCGGCGCGATCAGCGGCTCGCCGCCGGGCGACGGCGCGGCGCCCGTACGCAGGGCCTTGAGCAGGGCGTCGCGGTCGTCCTCAGCGCAGCGCAGGTTCCGCAGCCGCCACTCCACCCGGTGGCTGACCGCCGCCGCGCGGGCCCTGGCCACGGCCGAGGGGTCCAGCGGCTCCCTCAGCCAGCCGTCGACCGTCGCGGAGAGCCGGGTGACGAGACGCAGGCCGGGCCCGGTGAGCCGGGCGTGTGTCGCCAGGGTGCGCAGGACCATGCGGGTCTGGAGCCGGCGCATCGCGAAGAGGAACGGCGCCCGCCCCTCCGGGTCCGCCGCGACGTCCCCGATCCGCTCCCGCCAGAATCCGGTGACGCCGACGAAGGCGTACGCCCCGTGGAGGAGACCGGGCAGGTGCCGGGGGTCGGCGCGCCACGGCGCGTAGTGGCGCTCGGACCGGTCGTCCTGGAGGAGCGGGAAGAGGTGGAGCAGGGCGCCGAGTTTGCTGTGCTGGAATTCGTGGACGAGGGTCTCGGCGAGCGCGAGGCCGTCCCGTGGCCGGGCTATCACCATCGAGGCGAACGCGTCGCCGGTGGAGGCGCTGAGCCCCTCGGCGGGCACCGGCAGTTCCGTGTCACCGTCCTTGTCCTGCCAGGGAACGATGCGGCTGATCTCCTCGGGCCGCAGTCCGCCGGGTCCTGCGCTGCCGCCCCGCCGCAGGACGGCCACGGCGTCCTCGAACAGCCGCTGCCAGCACCGTAGTTCCCCGGGGGCGAGGCGGCGCGGAGCTATCGGTTCGTCGAGGTCGCGGTAGGGGTCGAGGTCGTCGAGCTGCACCGCGCGCTCCCCCGGCCCGGTGTCCAGCCGGTGCACCGGCAGCCAGTGCGCCGACTCGGGCTCGGTGAGCGGGCGCACGACGAGGCCGGCCCCGTGTCCGGTGCGTACGGTGAGAGCCCCGCCGGACACCGTGGCGCGGACCGCGTGGAAGGTGTCGCCGTCCGGCCCCGGCAGCAGGATCATGCCGAGCGCGGGCAGGCTGACGGCCCTGCCGCGAGCGGGAAGCAGGAGCTCGGCGTCGGTACCGGCGTGGACGGCCGCTGCCGCCGCCACGGCCGCCAGCTGCCCGGCGTCCGCCCACAGGGGCGGGCCGGAGGCCGTCCCGTGCAGCCGCCGGAGGGTGTGGGCGAGCCAGCTGCCGACCTGCGGGGTCAGCAGCAGCGCCTCGACCGGACCGGGGGCTCGGGCCGCCGCCGCCTCCATCGCCGGCCAGGCCGCCCGCGCGTCCAGCGGTCCGAGGATGCCGGGGGTGGCGTCGAGGAGTTCGAGGAGTTCGCGCAGCAGCAGGAGGCGGCGCGTCCGTTCACCGTGGAGCAGGAACGCCACGGCCTCGGGCGAGCCGCCGCCTGCCGCGATCTCGTCGAACAGCGGGCCGGGCATACGGATCGGCGCGTACACAGCGCTCCCTGGGGTGGACGGGTTCATCACGGCCGCGTGCTCGTGCACTCCCTACTCGGCCCGCCCCGGTTCACCGCCCCCCATCGCGTTGGTGCGCGCGCGCCGGAGCTCGGCGAGCAGGCGTGCCGCACCGTCCGGCGCGGGCAGGCGCCTCAGATCGGTGACACCCACGGAGGCGAGGTCCATGAGATCGGACTCGATGTGATCAGGTGTGCCGTCGGCGGGCACCGGCTGGTACAAGGCGCGCTCCCCCTTCGCGAGCGGTGGCACAGGATGCCACCGTTTACTCCATCATGACGACTGAGACCCCTTCCCGAAACCCGTGTGATCACGCCAGCAGATCACATCCCGGGCCCCTGGTCGGAGAGGAAGTCCTGTACACATGCCTTGAGTTCGCAAGCACGGTCGGGGTCGTCGTCGATCAGTGTCACTGCGGCGTACAGCTTCCACAGTCCGTCCGGCTGCGCTCTGACGGTACGGAAGATCCCGATCACGTCCGTGCGTGGCATGGGGTGCCGTGGCATCCGGGCGACGACGGCCGGGGGTAACTCGTTGACCAGGGTCTGCCGTTCGTCACGGTCGTTCATCAGCGGATACGCCATCAGGGCCTTGATGATCCTGGCGGCCGGCGGCTCCGCCGTCCGAGGCGGAGCCGCCTCGCCCCACCCCAGGAGCTCGCGGCGTTCCGGAGCCTCCAGACGGAGGCCGGGTACCTGGGTGGTACGTCCCGCCTCCCGGAGGGCGCTCATCCTCGCCTTCACCGCGTCGAACAGGGGCAGGGGGTCCGGCAGCGGATCGTCCGGGAGTTCGTCCAGGACGATGTCCGAGAACAGGCCGAGCCTCCGCTGCGGGTCGTTCCCCGCCCGCTGTCCCCGGCCGGCCGCGAACATCAGTCTCTGCTCGTGCGCGGCGACCCGGCCGCCGGTGGGAAGGCGCTCGGTGGACAGCGACTGCGGGAAGTGGTGCTGTTCCTCGAAGGTGCGGCAGGCGTCCACCATCCACATCTGCAGTCCCAGGGCCGGGACCGCGTCACTTCTCAGCCGGGTGAGCGCGGACTCGACGTCGATGGCGCGGCGGTCGGTCAGGGTGGCGTCGGCCGTGTAGAGCGCGAGGCTCTCGTCCTCGGCCAGCACCCCGTGGCCGCCCCACCACACCCACAGAGCCTCGTCGCGTCGGCCGGGGATGTCCTCGACGAAGGCGCGCCTCAGGGAGCCGTGGTCGGCCGGGCGGAACGGCACGTCGGGAGCGGTTCCGGGCAGTGGCGCGAGATGGAGCTGGATCTGCGTGCCGGGGACTCCGCGCGCGAGCAGCCACTCGCGGAACCGCAGGGCGTCCCGGGCGGGCCCCGGAAGGTCCCAGCCTGACCCTGCGGCGTACTGCTCGATACCGACGACCAGGGCGAAGACGCGGTCCGGCAGAATCCGTCCGCTGTTCACGGCAGCCGCTCCCCGATCGCGCGGTAGACGGCCGGATCGGTCCAGTAGGCGCTGTGCGCCACGGGGAAGGGCTGCCTGCTGTCCGTCGCGACGTCCTGGGCGCGGCCGGGGAAGAGCGGTTCGGCCGCGTAGCCGAGGAGGTCGCGGCAGTCGTAGAGATTCAGCCACGGCGGCACGTGGGCGGGCAGCGGATCCGGGTGGGCGAGTGACGGCAGCGCGCCCGTCTCGTACAGGAAGGGGCCCTGTGAGCCGACGGTCGTCAGGAGTTCGACTCCTGGCAGCGGGCCGGATATGAGGGTGTCGAGCGCGATGATGCCGCCGAGGCTGTGCCCGAGCAGGACCACGGGCGGCTCCACGCCCGCGACGAACTCCCGCAGCCCCTGGCGCATGTCCTCGCCCCTGGCGAGGTATCGCAGGATGTCGCCCGCTGCCGGGTGCGCGGCGTCGGTCAGCGCGCGGCGGCGGCGCACGGCGTAGCGGGAGCCGAGGCGCACGAGCGGCCTCCCCGCCAGGCGCAGCAGGGGTCCGCGGGCGGTGCCCGCGGGTTCTGCGCCGAGGCGTGCGGCGAGAGCGGTGACAGCGGCGTCCCTGAGGTCACCGCTGCTCTGCACGGGGCTGTCGGCCGCGAGTCCGGCGGCCACGAGGGTGGCCGTCAGCGTCCGGGCCAGTACCCGCGCCAGCGCCTCCGGGTCGAGGGCCTCCGCGGCGGGACCGAGCAGGGGGCTGCGCGCCAGCTCCGCCGCCGCCTCCGGCAGTCCCGGACCGAGCGCGTCGGCCCGGGGCTCGCCCTCCGCCGCGAGCGCGCGGAGGAGCGATCTCGGGCGTTCGTCGGGAAAGGCCGCGCCGGGCGGGGTGACGCGCGGGCCCGCCCCGGCGGCGGCCGTGACGAGTTCGGCCGAGGGGTCCTCGTACAGCCGGGCCCACTCGTCCGTCTCGTCCGGGCCGTGGGGGCCCTCAGCGCTCCGGCTCGTCCCCGTGCCTGGTCCGGCGGGGATGCTGGCACCGTCCGCGGCGAGCCTCGCCCCGTACCGTCCGCCCCAGTCGTAGGCGAGTACGGCGACTCCGGGAGCCGTATCCCTCAGACCTGCGGCGATCCGTGCGAGCAGCGTGCCGAGGTGCGGCTCGCGCACGCCTGTGCCGTGTGTGAAGACCACCGTGGTCATACGTGCGCCCCCGTTGCCTGTGCTCCGCGCTCCCGCCCGCCGCTTCGTGGGCGGCGGGCGGGAGCGAACGTTCCGGTCGTTCGAGAGGTCACATCGGCAGCGGTGTGATGTCACACTCGATGCGCTGGTGGAGCCTGGCCGCCGTGTGCCACGGATGGTTGGCCCCCAGCAGACGTGAAAGCCCCTGTGCGGCCGCGCGGTTGAGGAGATCGGCCTCTTCCGACTCGCCGAGTCCGCGCCTGTCGAGCGCCAGGTTCGCGGTGCAGGCGAGTGTCAGCGGGTGCTCGGCTCCGGCGGTCTCCTCGAGTTTGGGGAGCAGGTCCGCGTCGGCCGCCATGGCCTGCGCGAAATCCAGCCGTGCGTAGTGGTCGTTGGCCCGGCACATCGCGGCGGTCAGCGTGCTGATGTGCAGCGTCCCCAGGGTGTGCTCCAGGCTCTCCAGCGCCAGGACGTCCAGCGTCTCCGCGCGGTCCGTGTCACCCTGTGCGCGCAACGTCGCGGCGAGGTTCACCCTGGCGAACTGGGTGTAGGGGTGGTGGTCGCCCAGCACGTTGCGGTAGGCGGCGAGCGTCTGCTCGCCCAGTTCGCGGGAGCCTACGAGGTCGCCGTTCAGGCGGCGTTCCACCATGGCGTGGATCGCGGCACCGAGGGCGTCGGTGTTGTTCAGGCCGTACCGGGTGGTGAACCGCTCGAGGATCTGCTCCGCGAGGGCGGAGCCCCCCTCGACCACACCGGCCCTCCGCCGGCACACGGCGAGGTTCAGGGCCGCACGGATCGTCGCCGCGTTCGTCTCGCCGAAGTGGGTGACGTAGGGGAGGTAGTTGGACTCCTGGAGCGCGCGGGCACCGAGGTAGTCGCCCGCTTCACGCAGGTCGATGGCCAGCCCGTTCAACGTGTTGAGCGTGAGCGCGTTCACCGGGCCGTACAGGAGTTCCCTCTGCCGGGCGGTCTCCTCGTCGATCTCCCGCGCGGTCGAGAAGCTGCCGTTCAGCCGCAGCGCCACACCGTAGTCGTGCGCCGCGCTCAGCGTCGTGGGATCCTCCGGCCCGAACAGGTCGCTCGCCCGCGTGAACGCCTCCTCGGCCAGCACGCGTGCCTGCATGAACTCGCCGCGGTGCCGCAGCGCTCCGGCCATCTGCCACATGGAGTCGATGAGTTCCTCGTCGGGGATCTGCGCCCCGCGGGAGATGGTGAGAGCCCGTTCGTTGTGTACGACCGCCTCGTCAGGGCGCCCGAGCAGGCGCAGGTAGAAGCCGAGCAGTTTGGTGATCCTGATGACGTGCAGGTCCTCGTCACCCGACTGGGCCCGCCAGGCGGACCAGGCCAGCCGGGCCTGAGCGGCGCCGGACTCGTGCGCACCCCAGTAGTAGAGGAAGAACACCATGTCGTAGACGAGGTCGCGGACCCATGCGTCGGAACTCTCCACCGCTCCCGACGCGATGACGTGCGGGAGGATCGCCTGGTACGCGGGCCACTGGTCCGGTGCGGCGGGTGCGCCGGGCTTGGCGGTCGTGAGCAGCAGGTGGGCCGCCCGCGACATCCGCGCGCGCTCCTCCGGGTCCATCCGGGCCACGATCACGTTCTGCATCAGACGGTGCATCTGCAGGGTCGCGGTCTTGTGGTCCAGCCTCACCAACGACAGCTTGCTGAGGTCCCTGGTCGCGCGGGCGAGGAGGAGCGGGTCGCGCAGGACCGGGTCCAGCTCCGGGGTGACCTGGACGTTGCGTCCACCCCTGAAGAGGCTGAGCGGAATCGGCTCCGGCGCCATGCAGGCGCAGATCTCCAGGAGTTGGCGTGCCGCCGGGTTGTCCTGCGACAGACGTCCGAGGGAGATGTCCCAGACCGCCGCGACCGGCAGCGGGTAGTCGGGGGACGGGTCGAGTTCCAGGATCTCCGGCCGTCGCTCGTCCAGCAGGCCGAGGTACTCGTCGACCGGCATCCCGGTGGCGGCGTGCCAGGCGCCTGCCTGCTCCACCGCCAGCGGCAGGTCTCCGAGCGCCCTCGCGAGCCGGTCCGCGTCATAGGAGCTGAGGCCGCGGGCGCGGCGCTGCAGGAGCGTGATGCTCTCCTCGCGGTCGAAGACATCGACGCTGAGGGGGGTGGCGACGCGTTCCCACTCGCGGTTGCGGGAGGTGACGATGATCTTCCCGGGGCCGCCGTTGGGGAAGTAGGAACGGACGGCCTCGATGTCCTCGGCGTTGTCGAAGACCAGCAGCCAGTTGTCGAACGGCTTGCCCGTGCGGAGGGCCTCGCGCACCGCGGGCACCGCGGCGTTGGCCTGCGGCCCCACCTCGAGTCCGAGGCTGCGCGCCAGGTCGCCGAGGGCGCCCAGGATCAGGTTCTCCTGCTCCGACGGGATCCACCAGATGACGTTGAACTCACCGCTGTGGCGGTAGACGTACTCCACCGCGATCTGTGATTTCCCGACACCGCCCATGCCGTGGAGGGCATGCGGAAGGACGGCTGTGGTCTCGTCCTCCCGCAACTGCCGTTCCACTGCGGCCAGAAGACTCTCCCGACCGGTGAAGTTCGGGTTCTTCGGCGGCACGTTGCCCATGATCTTCGGCTGACCCGTACGGACGAACCGAAGCTCCGGCGCCGTGGCATGCGTGCGCTCGTCGACCCTCCGGGCATCAGGCTCGGTGTCTACGGGTGGTGTCGTCGGCGACACAGGTCCTCCAGGTGGAACCGTCGATTGCGACGGGGAAGCGGGGCCGTTCTCATTCACATCAGGTGCCTCTTTATCATCTCTTGTCCCCTCCGTCGACGCTCCCGCGCCGCGCGACATCACGCGTTTCAGCTGCGCGGCCCGGCGTCGGTACGGCAGGCCTCCCAGCGCACGGAGAACCGCCAGTTCGATGCGCAACCAGGCCGGTCCCGCTTCGCTGTCGGGCAGTGCCGCCCCCACCGGGTCGCGCAGGGCGGCCCGCAGGCGTACGCCCTGGGTCCGGCCGGCCCGGGACTCCGCCAGCAGGGCCACCGCGCGGGCGAGTTGTGTGCGGCTGCCGGTGGCCAGCAGGGCTTCGCGTATGCCGTCGGCGAAGTCCCCGCCCTCACCGTCACGGCCCCAGTCGATGAGGCCGCCCATCATCACCTCGGAGACGTGCTCGGGGCGCGTCCCGGGCAGTGCGCGCCCCCGCAGCTCCTCGATGACGTCGAAGCGGACCGGCGCGACGGCGAGCAGGACGGCGAGTTGCTGTGCGAACGGGCTGGCCAGCGAGAAGAACCTGCGCACGGCGTCCGCCGCCGAACGCGGCCCGTCGAGCCTGGGCGCGCGCAGTCCCGGGGCGGAGACCCCCTTGGCCATCGCCCCGGCGAGGACGACCGGCAGCGCCCGGCGCACGCCCCGTTCTCCGGTGACGAGGTCGGCCCAGGCGCGGAACGAACCGGGTCGCAGGCTGAGCACCGGTACGGCCACGGATCCGTCACCGGTTCCGGGCAGGACATGGGCGTGCTCGGGTACGCCCCGGGGCGGGCGGCACAGGACATGGCGGTTGAGGGCTCCGAATCCGGCGGCGTCCAGCCGGGCCCGGAAGGGATAAACGGAGGACCGGTGGCGCAGATAGGGGGGCAGCAGATGGACCAGCGCCGTGGGCCCTGACGACGCGAGCCGCCCCAGGAGGTCGTCGGCGCCGGCCTCGGCCCAGCCGGGCGCCAGTCCGTCGGTGACGACGAGGAACACCCGGGCCCCGCGGCCGTCCAGCAGTTCGGCGGGGTCGGCGCGGCGGTTGCCCGGCCAGCGCAGGACAGGCGCCTCCCCGCCGGGCAGCAGGACGTCGACCGTACGGACGTCCCTGAACGCCCCGCTGCGCACCGCCTCGTCGGACAGCCGGCGCAGGGAGCTGTCCCAGACGGGCATGGTGGGTGCCCGGTCCACCAGCAGCATCAGGTCGAAGGCGCGTTCCTGCACCGGATCGAGGTAGGGGATCCACAGTCCGTCGATCACACCGTTCTCGGCGGTGCGCGCCTCGTCGAGCTTGCTCTCGTGGCGTGAGGGGACCCGGCGACCGAAGCCGCGCAACGCCTTGGCCAGGCGTAACGGCTCAACGGGGTGCGTGGGGCGGGTCTCGTGGGGGAGGACGGAATCGGGACCGCTTCGCCTGCTCTCCTCGACGTCGGTGATCTGTGCCCCCCGGAGGTCCTCACCGCCGCTTCCGGTGGGCACGATCTCCGGTGTCCCCTGCTCGACAGGGGGGACCGTGGCGTCGGTGAGGAGGTCCGTGCCGCCGTCCTGCGGTGAGGGTTCCGGGTCCGGTGGTGCCTCTCCGTCCGTGCCGCGGCCGGCCCGGTGCCATGCCGACGCCAGCCAGACGGCGTCGGCGAGGTCCTGCCAGCTCGCCTCCCCGTCCGTCTCGTGAAGATCACCGTCGCTCGGTGCGGGCGCCGCGTCCGGGGCGCGTTCCCGTGGCGAGCCGCGCATCAGCGGCCTTTCGAGAGATCACGGAGGAGCGTCTCGAGAAGCTTGAGCCCGTCGCCGTCCGCCCGGAACCCGTGAGCCGTGGTGAGCTGCACCGCGTTCAGCAGCTGGTCGACGGACTGCGTACCACCGCCGTCCAGCCGCCTCACGAAGTCGTCCACGAGGTCCTCGATGCCGTCGGGGCGCCGGCCCAGATGGCTGACCACGATGGAGACCAGCTGCTCACGGCTCGGCGGACGCATCTCCAGCGGGAGACAGCGGCGTCGGAAGGCGGCCGGGAACTCCCGTTCGCCGTTGCTCGTGATCACGACGACGGGGAACTCCGCGCACTCGACCCTGCCTGCCTCGATGACGGCCCGGCCCTCGGGGTCGTCGGTGAAGACGGACACCTCGGCCACTCCGGCACGCACCAGTTCCGGGATCTCGTAGCTCCCGTTCTCCAGCACGTGGAGCAGGTCGTTCGGCAGGTCGATGTCGCTCTTGTCGAGCTCGTCGACGAGCAGCACGCGCGGGCGTTCGTACGCGAGCAGGGCCGTGCCCAGCGGCCCGAGAGTCACGAAGTCGCCCAGATCGGGGGCGCTCCCCGAGTCGCTGTCCGGCTCGGCCGCGCCCTCGGCGCGCCAGGCGGCGATGGCCTGCGCCCGGCCGATGGCGTCGTACTCGTACAGACCGCCGCGCAGCGTGGTGCGGCTGACGATGCTCCACGGGAGGACCCGGCCGAGTCCCAGCTCCCTCGCGATCAGATAGGCGAGGGTGGACTTCCCGACCCCGGGCGGGCCGGTGACCAGAAGGGGGCGGCGCAGCAGGAGAGCGGCGTTGACCGCGTTGATCTCCTCCTCCCGCAGCTGCGGCCCTTCCTGTACGGTGCCGAGCCGGCGCAACGCCGACTGGGCGTCATCGGGCGGGGGTTGTTGCAGAGGGCTTCCGGAGAAGACGCGCCAGGGCGGCGGCTGGGGCAACTCCGGCGTCTCCCCGGCGGGAGGCTGCCCCGTGGCGTGGAACACCCTCCAGGAAGGGGGCGTGACGGACTGCGCTACCGAGACCTGCTCGGTCATGCTGTCAACTCCTCGCAGTCGATCAGGCGGTTGGGATCATCCCATAGAAGTGCCAGATGTTTCCCGAGGGACCAGTGATCGCGGTTCATCCCCTCGGCCTTCATGCGCAGCGCGCTCACCTTCGACGGGATTTGTGAGGGCGGGTGCGCGAGCAGCAGGGTCAGCACCTCGCCCGACAGCTCCGGGCTGTCCGTTCTGCGGTCCCAGGCCGCAAGGCCCACCCCCTGAGCAATCGCGGTGACGAGTGCTTCCAGACCGAGACCGGGCAGTGCGGGAACATCGAGGATGACCGCGGTCAGGCCTGGGTCCGCTATCAGCTTGGCACGCCAGCGGTCGAGCCGCTCTCCCTCTTCACCGTGCCAGCGGTACGACTCGGCCACACCGGCATTCCTGAGCTGTGTCCAGCGTTCCCGCCACAGCGGGAGATATCCGTCCTTCTGCGCCGCTCTCATGCGTTCGAGCGACCTCAGATGCACGTGGTAGCGGAGGCTGATCGGCAGCGGGTCACCACTCCACGTGCCCATTTCCAACCGGGCCATGTCGTGGTTCATCAGGGAGAACGGCAGCACGAATTCCACCTGCGGCGTCGGTTCGCTCTCCGTCACCGGGACGCCCGCCCAGCGCTCCTGGCCACGTCCGATGGCACGCTCCACCTCACCGGCCAGCCCGTCGAGGGTCGTGGGACGCACCTCGCCGGCCACCGGCTCCCAATAGCCTGGCGCGGCGTTGACCCAGTGGCGTACGTAGATATCGGCCGAACTGTCGTCGGCGGGCTCCACCATCACGATGAGGCAACGTGCCACATCGGGGTCGGCCGTCGGCAGAGCGGCGATGGCACGCCTGCGTTCGCCCAATGCCTGCACGGCATCCGGCCCGACCTCCCGGGCCCATCCGTCCGACCACTCCCTGAGTCCGTCGCGGAGCGCCGACTGTTCCAGGAACGCCGTGATCTCGACGAGGACGAGCGCCGGGGGGAGGCCGTCCGCCTGCGTGTTGACTCCGCACAGGTGGTCGAAGCGCTGGGCCGGGGTCTGCCCGTACGGGATGTCCACGCCCAACTCGTGGTTCAGCAGGGCGTGCAGACGGCCGTCGTCGACACGGCGCACGTCCGCGAGGAGCCGGTGGATCTCCCGCACCGACCGGTCGGTGAAGTCGGGTGAACCGGCGGCGTGCGCCGCCTCGGCCCGTGCGGCCTCCGAGAGTCTGGCCAGCTGGGCAGCAGGATCGGGGCCGCCGATGACTCCCACGGTGAAGGCGAGGGTACTGAGGCCCGCTTCGTACTTCAGCAGGGCCCTGACGAAGGACAGCATGTCGGCGCGGGGGTTCTTGCGCGGGTAGGTGATCTCCGCCCCGAGCTGTTCCGCCGCGAAGGCGATGAACTGGGCGCACTGATCGCGGTCGGTCACGAAGTCCTGTACGCACAGGAACTCGACCAGCACCCCGATGAGCCGCATCCTGGCCTCGTCCGGCTCATCCGCTCCGGGCAGCACGTTCACCACCGACCACCCCCGTAGAGCCGGTAACACCTTCATGACAGACCGTGAAGTTATCACGCCGGATCTTCGGCAACCAGGTTCGTTCCAGGGCTCGTTGACCACCTGTGACACAGATGCCCCGGCCTTCCGGCAGCACACCGGAACACACATCACCCACAGGAGTGAACGAGCCCCGCCGGACTCAGGCCGGCGCCGGTCCGGAGCTCGCGCGGACCGTCAGGACCGGTTCCAGCAGTTCCACCTCGTCCGTGCCGCGGCCCGCCAGCTTGGCGACCACCTGTTCGACCGACCTGCGCCCCATCTCCTGCGCCGGGATGGCGACGGACGTCAGGCGCACCGAGGCCTGTGTGGCCACCTGGTCGGGGCAGATGGCGACGACGGACACGTCCTCCGGTACGGCACGCCCCTGCTGCTGGAGCAGGTTGAGCAGCGGCTCGACGGCGGCCTCGTTCTGGACGATGAAGCCGGTGGTTCCCGGCCGCTCGTCGTAGATCCGGCTCAGGGTGCCGGCCATCGCCGCGTAGCCGCCCTCGCAGGGGCGGTGCAGGATCCGCATCCCGGCCTCCTGGGCCTTGGCCCGTATGCCGTCCACGGTCCGTTCGGCGAAACCGGTGTGCCGCTCGTAGACGGCGGCCGCTTCACCGATCACCGCCACCTCGCGGTGGCCGAGGCCCGCGAGGTGTTCCACGCAGAGCGCCCCGGTGGCCTCGAAGTCGAGGTCCACGCAGGTGAGCCCCGAGGTGTCGGCCGGCAGGCCGATGAGCACCGCGGTCCTGCCGGAGGGGCGGAGCAACGGCAGGCGTTCGTCGTGCAGTTCGACGTCCATCAGGATCATCGCGTCGGCCAGCGAGCTCCCCGCGATCCGGCGGACGGCCGCCGGGCCCTCCTCGCCGGTGAGCAGCAGGACGTCGTAGCCGTGCGTACGGGCGCTGGTGGCGACGGCGATGGCTATCTCCATCATCACCGGCACGTACATGTCCGTGCGCAGCGGCACCATCAGCGCGATGATGTTGGACCTGCTGCTGGCGAGGGCGCGCGCACCGGCGTTGGGGTGGTAGCCCAGCTGCTGGATACTGAGTTCGACCCGTTCCCGGGTGGAGGCCGAGATCGACCGCTTGCCGCTGAGGACGTAGCTCACCGTGCTCGCGGAGACTCCTGCGTGCTGGGCGACCTCGGCAAGCGTGACCATTCGGCTTCTCCCCTACAGTGGGCGACCGCAAGGGAGAGCGGGTGAAGCGCTTCGACAGCGCCTTGCTGTGCTCCCCTTCGCACTCTGACATGCACAGACACCGTGGAGCCTAGACTCGCTCACAGGGACTGTCCAGAGTGGAGTCGAAGCGCTTCGACCGGGACTGCCCCGGCCGGACGCCACCGGCAGCGGCAACGCACCGGACCGGCACCGGCACCGGCACCGGCACCGGCAGCGGTCCACTGCCGCACACCGTGTCTCAGGACGCCGAGGGTGTCCAGCCCGCCAGCCAGCCGGCGGTCTCCTGGCCGGCGGCCTGGGAGTCGGTGAGCTGCGGGCGGTCACCGCTCGCCGTACCGGATCCGGGCCCGGTGTTCCTGTACTCCGCGAAGCGGTCGTCCTTCCACGAGAAGCCACTCATGTCCGTCCACGGGGCCGGCCTGATCGCCGAGCTCAGCGTGGTGTTACGGAAGGTGGCCATCGGGTCCAGTGTGGCGTCTCCGCCCGCGTGCCACGGCCGGCCGAGGTAGAAGGACGAGGCCGCGACGTCGCCGTTCACGGTCGATCCGGTGATCAGGAACCCCTTGCGGTCGGCGGCCGTGCTCGGTGCGGCGATGTATCCGGCGGAGCTGCCGTCCCACCGCTTCTTGAGCGTGATCACCGACTTGTCGATCACGGCGGTGGCACGGCCGAAGATGAAGTCGACGTTGCCGACGACGTAGGAGTTGGTCATGTAGACGCGGCCGAGCGTCGCCTTGGAGGCCGTGTCGAGCAGCAGGGTGTCCTGGTCGCCGGTGACGATCACGGAGTCGAGGAAGACCTTGTCCGCTGCGGTACGCAGGGCCACCGCCTGGAGCCCGCTCATGTTCTGGTGCGCGGCCTCGTCGAAGTCGTTGGAGATCGTGAGGTTACGGGCCTGGAATCCGTTGGCCTCGGCCGCGACGGTCGCGCTGCCGCCGGTCCCGTAGGTGCCCGAGCCGTCGGGCTTCTGGGTTCCGGAGGCGTTGTTGTAGACGATCACGGTGTCGTTGCGGCTGGAGCCACTGCCCTGGAGCGTCACGTTCTGCTTGGTGGAGGGGATCTTCACCAGTTCGCGGTAGGTGCCGGGCTTGACGGAGACGACGGTCCGCGCCGTGTTGCCTGCCGGGATCGCGTCGACGGCCGCCTGCACGGTCCGGTACTGCCCGCTGCCGTCCTTCGCGACGGTGAGCGTGGTCGCCGCCTCGGCGCCGGAGGCCGATCCCAGCGTCCAGAGCGAGGCGAAGGCCGCGAGTGCCGTCGCCCCCGCGGTCACCGCCCTACGCGGTGCGGGGTGGAGAGGGGTACGTCGTCGCCGACTGGCTGCCATGGGCTGATCCGTTCGTCGGGAAGAGGTGGGATTCCATGCGGTAGTCGCCGCCGCCGCCCCAAAGGTTGCCTCCCTCCGGAAGGCTGTCCCACGCCCGCAGGCTGCCCCCTCCCGAGGGCTGCCTCCCTCCCGAAGGCTCACGACCGCCGGAACCCCGCGTCCCGCGCCAGGACGGCCGTCCCCGGCCCCGCCGAGCGGAGTACGACGTCGAGGGCGCGGGCGGGATCGGCGGCGTACACGTTGCTGAACCAGGCCATGTTGGCCTCGACCACCGCCCACCGCCCCTCCCCCGTGCCGTCGCCCCGGCGCATGAGCCCCACGTCGAGCACCACCCCGCTGGGCAGGGTGTCCGCGCACGCGTCGACGAGCCGCCGCACGAACGCGCGTACGGCGGGCTCGTCCGGGTGGCCGGTCAGGGGCGCCGCGTCGAGCCTGCCGAAGGTGGCGTACCGCGAGCCGGTCCATATCTCCCCGTCGAGCAGGTGCAGCCGGAACTCCTGCGCCCAGGTGACCACTTCGCTGATCTGGACCAGGGATTCCTCCGGCAGGCCCGGCGGTACGCGAAGCGCGCCGCCGTTCGCGTACACGGCGGCAGGGAAGCTCTTGTCGGTGGGCGGCTTCACGAAGAGCGGGCCGTCCGCGCGGCGGGCTTCGGCGAGAGGTACCCGGCGGACACGGCGGCCGGTGAACGCGTACGGCAACGCGTCGAGCCAGCCGTCCCCCGGTTCGAGGAGTGCGGCCCCGAGGCGGTCGGCGACCGTGTCGGCGAAATGCGGACCGCCGTAGTAGTACACCGCTGTCCCAGGCCCCGCGAGGGCCGTGACACCGTCGGGAGGCAGCACCGTCACATCCATCCCGCGCTCACGGGCGGCCCCGGCCAGCAGGGTGGCCGTGGTGGAACGGTGCGGGGCGAGGGCGAGGAGACCGGCCATGCCGCCGCAGCTTACGGACACGAGGGCGCGTGAGCCGCGGCGGGCCGGGGAGGACGACCACGGTCTCCGCGGTGCGGAGGAGGCCGTGGACGTCCCGTCGGTCTCCGGACCGAGGTCAGGGCCGGGTTCGATCCCGGCGTCGGGCTCGATCCCAGGGCCGGCGAGTTCACGACGTCCCCCGGCCGATGCCCGCCACCGGAGGAAGGGCATCGGCAAGGCCGGCAGGCCCATAGGTCAGGTCAGGTCAGGTCAGGTCAGGTCAGGTCAGGTCAGGTCAGGTCAGGTCAGGTCAGTAGGCGACGGGCCAACCGCTGCTCCAGTTCAGCAGGTTGACGCCGAGTTTCGGGGTGCCGTTGTCCTGGCCGTCGTAGTAGTGGTAGACGAGCAGGTCGCCGTCGGAGTCCGCCAGGACAGACTGGCCGCCCGGTCCGATGTAGCGGCCGTGCGACTCCAGGACGGGGGTGCCACCGTTGCTGAGCATGCTGACGCCGTCGCGGTCCTTGTACGGCCCGGTGACGCTGGTGGCCCTGCCCACCTTGATCTTGTACGTCGAACCGGCACCGGCGCAGCAGGTGTCGTAGGAGGCGAAGAGGTAGTAGTAGCCGTTGCGCTTCACGACGGAGGGCGCCTCGACCGCCTTGGTCCCGGTGGGCCGGGAGGCGAGCGAGCGGCGTGCGGTGTCGCCGGCGTACTGCTTGCCTGTCGAGGGGTCGATGCGGATCATCTTGATCCCGGTCCACCACGACCCGAAGGAGAGCCACCACGTGCCGTCGTCGTCCACGAAGAGGTTGGGGTCGATGGCGTTGTAGTCGCTCGACGCGTTCGACGTGTAGACGATCCCGTAGTCGCTCCAGCTGCCCGCCTGGCCCGTGGTGGACCCGGCCAGGCCGATGGCCGAGGTGTTGGAGCCGAAGGACGAGACGGCGTAGTACATCAGGTACTTTCCGCCCCGGTACGAGATGTCCGGGGCCCAGGGGTCGGACGCCGAGGAGTAGTTCTTCCACCAGGCCGGCTTGGTGGTGAAGGCGTTCCCGGACCGGCCGAAGGCGGTGCGGTCGGTGGAGGTGCGGAGCTGGAGGCCTTCACCGGTCGAATAGAGCAGGTACTGTCCGGACGAGCTGCGGATCATGCTGGGGTCGTGGACGACGACGTCACCGTTCACGAGCCCCGGGTTGGGATAGGCCGACGCACTGCCCGGCACGAGGGCGAGCAGGAACGCTGCGGGGAGTACGGCGAGGGTTCTCCGCCAGGTGCGGCTCATGGGAGGACCTCCTTGGGGTGAGGGGTGGGGAGTGCACCCCGCTGTCGCCGCCAGGCCCCCGTCGGTTGCCGCACTTCCCTCACTTTCATCCGGCAGCCGGACGGTGTCCGGCATCCCGGACGCCATGAGCACCGAAGGCCGCAGGACGGGCCTCGACCGCCGCGCGGGCGGAACCACCGTGGGATCAACCGGCGTCCGGACCGGACGGACGCCAACGGCCGGTCCGCGTTCAGCTGTTGAGCAGCACCGGGAAGGCCTCCATGTCGTTCTGCGTCATGACCGGCAGCTTGCGTATCTCGTCGTCGGCTATCGCGAGCCTCAGCCCGGGAAAGCGTCCGAAGAGCGCGGGCAGGGCTATGCCGGCCTCGACCCTGGACAGTGCGGCGCCGGGACAGATGTGGGGCCCGTGTCCGAAGGTCATGTGCCGGATCGGGGTCGGGCGGGTGATGTCGAAGGTGTCGGCGTCGTCCCCGTGCTGGGCGGCGTCGCGGCCGATGGCCCGGTACGAGATCACGACGCCCTCCCCCTCGGCTATCACCTGGTCGCCCACCCGGATGTCCTCGGTGGCGAACCGCATCAGCAGGTGTGTGGTGGGCGTGTCCCAGCGCAGGGTCTCCTCGATCACCGTCTCCCACGGGATCTCGCCGTCCAGCACCCTGCGGAGCTGGTCGGGGTGGGCGAGGAGTGCGCGTACGGCGTTGAGGATGAGCCCGATCGTGGTCTCGTGCCCCGCGGCCACCATCGCCTTGAGGGTGCCGACGACCTCCTCCTCGGTGAGGGGCTCCCCACCCTCCTCGGCGAGGATCAGCGCGCTGGTGAGGTCGTCGGTGGGGTGCGCGGCCTTCTCCCGCACCAGTTCGGCGTAGAAGACGTCGAGCTCCGCCAGCAGGGCCATGCGGTCCTCCTGCGGGGTGAGCATGGAGAAGAAGGCCTTGTACTGCCGGGTCAGCATGGGGTGCAGCGCTTCGTCCACTCCCATCAGCAGCCCGACCACCTTCATCGGGAGCGGCTGGGCGAAGGCGGCCTTGAGGTCGACGGCCGCGCCCTCGTCCTGTTCGGCGAGCGTGTCCAGCAGGTCCGCCGTGAACTTCTCCACGTCCGGGCGGATCGCCTCCAGCCGTCGGGGGGTGAGGGCCTGGGACGTCTTCGTCCGCAGCCGCCGGTGCTCCTCGCCGTCGACCGTGAACATGGAGCGTCCGGCGTCGATCATGCCGATCAGCGGCCAGGCGTGGGTGACCTCCCCGCTCCGCCAGAGCCCCCAGGCGTCCAGATCCTTCACCAGCCGTGTGTCCAGGAGGAGTTGACGGGCCTCGGCGTGTCGGGTGACGGTCCAGGCAGGGACGCCGAGGAGGTCGATCCGCGCGAGCGGAACGGAAGCCCGCAGCCGTTCGGTCTCACCGTCGAGGTCCTGGACCATGGGGTCGACGACCACCGTCGCGTACGGGCAGTTCACAGCGGGTCTCCTGTCGTGCGGGCGGGGGCGAACCGGACGGGAAGTGCGTTCATCCCCCGTCGGAAGGCGGGCGGACGCCGGATCAGATCCTGTGCGGGGAGCGAGAGTTCGAGGTCAGGCAGCCGGTCGTGCCGCATGCTCCGGTACAGGGCCTGCGGTTCGGTGTGGAACTCGGTCCCGCCGAGCGGTACGCGAGCGGTGGCGGCGTGCGCGGGGCAGGTCCCGCCGAGCGCGGCGGATAAGGGGTCGTCATCGTACGGACTCCTGGGAGACGGCTTCGCGCATTGCGGCCGTACGATCAACGCGCGCTCATTATAGGGAAGTTGGGTGAATCTTTGGGGTCCCGGCTCCCCGCCGGCCCCGACGAACCGCGCCACCCCGGCGGCCTCCGCCGGACACCGGGCCGGGCGAGTCGGCCGACTTCTCCGCCCCGCTTCCTCCGGAGGCGGGGCGGAGCGCGACGCGGATCGATGAGCACACGGCCGACGCGGGCTCGCGCGCGGACACGACCGAGCGCCGCGTCCGGGGCTCCCCGAGCGGTCCCCGGCGCCCTTCGAGTCGTTCGGCTCGCCGGGCCCGACCTGAGCCACCGCGGTACACCGAGCGCGTCGCCCCGGCCGGCCGTCCGAGCGTGGCGTTCCGGGCCGGGTGGCACGCTGACCTGCGGAGGGTCCGGCCGGCGGACCGCCCGGCCGGAGGCTCCTTCCGGGGACCCACCGGCAATGGTCCGCACCACCCCGTCGTACGGTGTCTGGTCCCGGCACCTTTCCGGGAACAGGAAACCGTGGCACCGCCCGGCTGCCGGTGGCTGTCCTTGAGTACCTGGCGCGACCCACGGCAAAACGCGCCTACCGGACGTACCGCGGGCGGGACGGGACGCAAGGGGGACGCGGGATGAAGCACATACCTTTCTTCCGCTGGGTACTGACACTCGGCGTGCTGCTGATCGGCTGCTCGGCGGGCCTGTACGCGGCCGCACCCGGCCTCCCCGAACTCCGACAGCTCGATCTGACGGTGCTCGACGAGGCGCCGGACGGCCGGTGCACGGTCCAGTGGACGGACCCCTTCGAGGGCGGCGAACGGGAGGGTTCCTACCGGTGCGACCCGGACCGGGACCCTCTCCTGAAGGCACCCGAGTACGACATGGGTTCCGGTCTCGGCTGGGAGAGCGGATTCGTGGTGGCCGAGGGCGCGGACAAGGGGGAGCTCTACTCGCTCGACGAGGAGGAGGACGACAGCACGGACGGGTGGATCGAGGCCTCCGACACCCTGGTGCTGATCGGGCTGTTCCTGACCGCCACCGCCCTGATCGGCGGAAACATCCGCGCGACGGCCCGGTTGGGTGGTGTGCGGCCGAAGGTCGTCCGCCGGGCGGAGCGGCTGGGCGAGGCCGCCTCGATGGTGGCCCAGGACCACGCCCGGGCCGTGGACGCGGTACGCGCGGCGTGGGCTCCCCTGCGCAGGGAGCAGGTGGAGGAGGAACTGCGCCGCATGCCGGTCGAGCGGTTGCGCGAGGAGGCCGGGGAGCAGCTGCGGACCGGCACGCTGAAGGCTGCCGGTGTCCTGACCGTGCAGGAGGTGCTGGACGCCGGGGCGTGGGAGCTGGCGCAGTGGCCGGGCGTGAAACGTCGGACGGCGGAGACGGCGGTCGCCGCCGCGACCGGTCTCGCAGCCGCCGCGAACAGGTCGGTGACGGTACGCCTGGACGCGAACCGGCCCCGGGCCCGGACCACGGCACTCGTCGCAGCCGCCCACGTCCTGGTGGCGGCCGGACCACAGGCACGGGACACGGCGGAGAGGGGCAGGGAGCTGGGCGCCCAGCTGGAACCACTGCTGGAGGACGCCGCCCCCGCCACCGGGTACAGGGCGATGCTGGCCGCCGGTCCGGGACAGCGCAGGCGGGCCCGGCAGGCCGTGACCCGACTGAGTTCCCTGCTGGACGAAGCGGAGCGGACAGGACTGGCGGAGCGCTTCGGCCAGGCCTCGGTCGACCTGCTGCGCGGGGCGGACAGCCGGTCGGCCGGACTGGAGGCCTGGGTGGACTTCGAGACACGGCCCGAGGAGTACGACCGCCTGCTGACCGAGCTCACAGCCTGCACGGACGCCACCCACCCCTCCGGTCCCTCCGGAACCGGACACCTGTGACACCCGCAGGACACGTGGCCGGGAGCGGAGCCGCACGGCTCTGATCTCTCCGGCTGACGGTCCCTGGACGGACGAGGGTCCCGCCGTAGGACCGGTTCAGTCCTACGGCGGGACCCTTGCCAGCAGTTCCCTCAGCCGGCGGCCAGTCCCAGGAAGCCGGACCACGCCCGCGCTCCGACGGTCAGCACGGGCCCGTCGGCCTGCTTGGAGTCACGCACGTGCACCGTGCCAGGGGACTCGGCGACCTCCACACACTGCCCGCCCTCGGCACCGCTGTAGCTGCTCTTCGACCAGAGGAGTGCCGACTCGGTAGTCCTTGCGGTGTTCATAGCTCTCCCAGCAACTTCTCGACAGAACCCAGGGTCTCTCGCGGAGTGAGAGCCTGGCTCCGGATGATTCCATAGCGTGCCGCGGCAAGCCTGGTCTCCTCCCGCTCCGTCAGCAGAATGCTGCGCCCCTGGGCCTCCATGTAGACGAACTGCTCGCCGCCCTTGCGTGTGATGACCGTGTACGGGCCGTCCACCCCCGCGTTGTCCTCACGGTCGAGCGGCATCAGCTGAAGTTCCACGTTACGCAGGGCACCGAAGCGAAGAAGCTGCTCGAGCTGCCCACGCATGACCGCGTTACCGCCGAGCCGCTTCCGCAGCGCCCCCTCCTCCATGACGAAACTGAGCAGCGGCGCGGGCCAGCGGTTGTAGATCTCCTGTCGCGAGAGGCGCGCGGCTACCCGCTGTTCGATCGTCTCGGCGTCGAGGAGCGGGCGCCGCATGGCAAGGACGGCGCGCATGTACTCCTCGGTCTGGAGAAGCCCGTTGACGATATGGCTGTCGTACGCGCACAACTCGACCGCCTCGGCCTCCAGGCGCGCCATGTCCCTGAAGAAGGCCGGGTACTGGGACCGCGCGACCTCCTCCTTCAACACCATCAGCAGTCCCCCGGCTTCCAGCACCCGGTCCGCCTTGTCGATGAACTCCGGCTGAGGGATCCGCCGCCCCTGCTCGAACGACGCTACGGACTGGGCGGCGTACCCCAACCGCCTGCCGAACTCCACCCGGTCCAGGCCCGCCCGTACGCGGAGCAGCTTCAACTGCCGCCCGAACGCGACCGCCACCCCGTTGTCCGGGTTGCCCTCCGGCCGGGTCCCGGACGGGAGCTCCGCACCGTCCCCCGCTCCGACACCCGCGCCCGACTCGTCCCGCCTCATCGCCCACCGCCTGTCCCACGTACCTATACGCCACGGCCCACCGCGTACAACCAACCAGCGAGGGACGGCACGGCGAGCGCTCTCGCACCGACGACACCCGCCCCGACGGGCAGCGCCCGCCCCGGCTCGTCCCACTCGGGCACCGTAACGAGCCGATCGTCCGCACGCGCACCGTTCACGAGGCGTTCCATCGAAGGAGTGATCGTCCTGCGTACGGCGGCCCCTTCTTCCCTGCGGCCGTCGCTGCGAGGGCCGCAGGTCCGGGTGCGCCGGCCCCTCAGGATCCGCCGAGTTCGGCCGCGAGGTCCGTGTCGCGCATGCCGGGGAAGGCGTAGCCGTCGGCTTCGTCCCACGGGACGTCGAGGTCGTCCAGGTGCACGTGCCACTCCGCCCCCGGCAGCGCTCGGCGCAACGCGGTCACCGAACCCAGCACGAGATCGAGGACCGGCAGCACCAGGGCGGGGTCGAACGGCATCTTGGTGGAGCCGGCGAGGATCCGGTCCGGCCGGCTGTCGTCGCCGTCGTAGAGGTACAGGCTCTCCTGGTCCTCGTACGGGAAGGACGAGGCGTGGGCGGCGACGATGCGCTCGACGGCGGCCGTCTCGGCCCGTGTCCGTGGCGTCGGCCGGTTCGCGGAGTAGTAGAGGGAGACGCTCATGGTGCCGAGCGTACCGAGGGGGTGTGACAGGGCCGCCGGGCAGCGCGCCCCGGGCGGCGCGTGTGATGACATGGCCCCGTGAGCCGCACCGTGGAAGAGACCAACCGCCGCATGCTGCGCGCACGGGACGCGATGGACCGTGCGTACGCGCAGCCGCTGGACGTGCCGGCCCTGGCCCGGATCGCCCACGTCTCCCCGGCGCACTTCGCCCGCACCTTCCGTGCCACTTTCGGCGAGACGCCGCACCGCTACCTCCAGCGGCGCCGGGTCGAGCGGGCGATGTTCCTCCTGCGGGAGACCGGCCGCAGCGTCACGGACATCTGTTACGAGGTCGGCTTCGGCAGCACCGGCACCTTCAGCCGTACGTTCCGCGACATCGTCGGCCGGTCGCCGAGGACGTACCGCAAGGAGGCGGCGGCCACGGACGTGCCCACGTGCTTCACGAAGGCGTGGACGCGCCCGCGCGCGTGAGTCCGGCGGGGTGGCCCGGACGCTCGGCGCGGGCCGCCGACCGAGCAGTTTCGGATAAGTTTTCGCCGGGCCCGCCGACTAGCGTGGAAGACATGTTCAACGCGATCACACACTCACAGATCTTCGTCCTCGACCAGGACGAGGCCCTCGACTTCTACGTCGGCACCCTCGGCCTGGAGGTCAGCGCCGATGTCGACATGGGCTTCATGCGCTGGCTCACGGTCAGCGTCCCCGGCCACCCCGAACGCCAGGTCCTGCTGGAGAAGCCGGGCCCCCCGGCAATGTCCGAGGAATCGGCCGAGCAGGTCCGCGAACTGCTGACGAAGGGCGCGCTGGGCAGCGCGCTCATCCTCACCACGGACGACTGCCGCAAGACGTACGAGACGCTGCTGGCCCGGGGCGTGGAGTTCACGGACGAACCCACGGAGCGCCCGTACGGGATCGACTGCGGCCTCCGCGACCCCTTCGGCAACCACCTGCGCTTCACCCAGCTGAAGGCCTGAGAACCGGGGGCGGGCGCTGATCGTCACCGGCAGGCTCACACCTGCGGTGACGGTCCCCCGGCCCTCGCTGCCCCCTGCCGCGTACAGGCCCCGCGCGCACCACGTACATCCCTCGCACGACAGCGCGTCACGCCTGGTCACGCCCGGCGACGATGGGTCAGCGTGGGCGCATGACCAGCAAGAAGCCACCGCTGCCCGTCCGTCCGCGACGCACCGCGCAACCCCGTTTCCCCTGGCACCACTTCAGGATGCACTTCAGCTCGACCCCGCGCGGCGCCCGTCTCGCCCGGCGCCTGGCCGGCGAGCGCTTCGACGCCTGGGGCATCCCGTACGGGAGCGAGGCGCACGACGCGCTGACGCTGGTCGTCGCCGAGCTGAGCAGCAACGCGGTGCGCCACGGCCACGTCACAGGACGCGACTTCCGGCTGCGCCTGTCCGCCGAAGGCGCGGCCGTCCGCGTCGAGGTCACCGACACCCGGGGGGAACGCCTCCCCGCCTCGGTCGAAGCCCCGCCCTCCGACCACGACGGCGGCCGCGGTCTGCTCCTGGTCGCGGCGCTCGCCGACTGCTGGGGCTGGTACCCGCGCACGGACGGGCCGGGCAAGACGGTGTGGGCACTCCTGGAAATCCCCCGCTGACCGGCGCCGCACCCCCGCGGCGCGTGCCTCTGCGGGCTCGGGCCCGGCGTGCGCCACAGGAGCGGCGGCCTCTTCGCCATGGGCGGTACGCGAGGGCGGCCGAGGCGCTGATACCGACGGGTTCCGCGAGGTGTCGGCATGTCACAGGGGCAGGCTCCAGGACGCCCGCATGGCGCCACCTCACGCCCGGCTACCGCCAACGCTCCCCCGGTACGTCACCTTGTGAAGGTCTGACCTCGAATGTTCGGGTTCCTTGATCGACTCTTGCGGGTGCCACTTACCTGAGAGTAACTAACTGTTCCATGAACCTCTTCAGCCGCAGCTCCTTGCTCCGCCGACCGGAGTCCCCCACGGAGGAGTCGACTGCCACCCCGACGGCCGACGGTGCGACAGTTCTGCCCGATCCCCGCCTGGCCGTGCTCACCGGGGAGTGGATGATCGACCCCGCGCACAGCAGGATCGGCTTCTCCGTGCGGCACGCCATGGTGACGACGGTGCGCGGCGCGTTCACAGAGTACGAGAGCCGCCTCTATTTCGACGGACGCAATCCGGCCCGCTCCCGGGCCGACATCTCGTTGTCCACCGCGAGCGTCGACACGGGAGTGGAGCAGCGCGACGCGCATCTGGCCGGCCGCGACTTCCTGGACTCCGTGAAGCATCCCCGTATGACCTTCGCGAGCACCGCCGTGCAGCTCATCGGCAAGGACGTCTACCGCATGACCGGCGACCTCACCATCCGGGGCGTCACCCGGCCCGTGGTCCTGGATCTCACCTACATCGGTTACGTCACCGACCCGTTCGGCTACGAGCGCGTCGGGTTCGACGGGACCACCACCATCAACCGTTCCGACTGGGGTCTGACCTACAACGCCCGCCTGGCCGAGGGCGGCGCCATGGTCAGCGAGAAGCTGCGCCTGCAATTCGACATCGCGGCCATCCGCACGCCGTCCGCCGCCTGATTGGCCGACAGGTGAGTGCCCGTCAGGTGATAGGCCGGTAGCTCCTGTCTGCCGGTGGCGCCGCCGCCCGGTGCCCCTGGGCGCGGCACTCCTGGCCCCCGCTCCTGCCGCCGCACCTCTCACCGCGCACCGCGCCCCGCCCCGCCCCGACCGGATTCGGCCCCGGGTCGTGGCTAACCGCCGTAGACCGCCTGTGACTCCGCGAGTACGTCCGCGAAGTCCTGTGCGAGGTCTGCCGCTTCGGCGGGGGTGAGGGTGGCGGTCGTGACGCGTACGCCGGGCGGGGACGCGATGCGGAATCGCGTCCCCGCCGCGATCCACCAGCCGCGTGTCCGCAGCCCGTTGACGACGGCGGACTCGTCCCGGACGGGCACCCACACGTTGAGGCCGCTCACGCCGTGGGACGCGATGCCGTGCTCGCCCAGCGCACCCGCCAGGGCCTCGCGCCGGGTCGTGTACGTGCGGGCCGCCCTGGCAACCAGCCGTGTCACCGCCGGATCGGTCAGCAGTGCCTCGACGGTCGCCTGGAGGATGTGACTGACCCAGCCGGACGTGAGCAGCATCCGTCCGTCGTGCCGCGCCAGGGTGGCCGGGTCGCAGGCGAGGGCGGCCCAGCGCAGGTCGATCCCGAGGTGTTTGGACACCGTACGCACATGGGCCCAGCGGGGCAGCCCGCCGGATGCGAGGTTGACGGCCCCGGCGCCGGCGATGTCGGCGTTGTGGTCGTCCTCCACCACCAGCACCTCGGGGAAGTCGCGCAGTACGGCGAGGAGTTCGTCCCTGCGGCCGGGAGTGAAGCGGGCGCCCAGCGGGCTCTGGCCGCGCGGGCTGCACACGAGGGCGCGGGCCCCCGCGCGCAGTGCGAGGCGCAGCGCCTCCGGGCGCATGCCCTCGTCGTCGACCGCCACGGGCAGCATGCGCAGGCCCAACGCCGGTACCAGGTCGAGGAGATGGTGGAATCCCGGGTCCTCGACGGCCACGGCGTCACCGGGTCTTAGTTCGGTGGACAGCAGCCTGCCGACGCAGTCCAGAGCGCCATGGGCGAAGGTCACCGCCTCGGTGGGCACCCCGTCCCTGCCCAGCCAGGCGCGGGCCGCGTCCTCCAGCGCGGCGAGCCTCGGGGAGGCCCGGTGCGAACCGGGCACGGGCTCCACGCGCGCGGGCGGGGTGAGCACCGGCAGGCAGGCCGGATCGGGGTGTCCGCCCGCCAGGTCACGCAGCCCGGCGGGCACGCGGGGAGGCCGCCGCGAGGTGACGGCGGGGGCCGACGCCACCACCGTGCCTCCGCGCCCCAGGGTCACCACCACACCGCGCCCGCGCAGTTCCTTGTAGGCCGCCGCGACCGTCCCGGCACTGACGCCGAGACCCTCGGCGAGCCGCCGCACGGGCGGCAGCGAAGCACCCGGCCGCAACGTCCCCTCGGCCACGCGGCTTTCTACGGACGCCGAAATCTCTCTGGCCGTACCGCCCACGATCCCATATTGTTCTGCCACAGATGGAAGTTTGTACCGATACAAAGAGCGTGTCAAGGGGGATTCCGATGGAACCGACACCGAAACGCGTGCCGTTCACGCGGCGCTTCGCCGTACCGGGCGGCCGCGACGGACGGCGCATGCTCGTGGTGGCCGTCATCGACAAGGTGGGCACGGGCCTGTGGGGCGGCGCCGCCACGCTCTACTTCGTCTACGTCGCGCACCTGTCGGTCGCTCAGATCGGCATGCTGATGGGCCTGTCCGGCGTCCTCGGGATAGCCGGGCCGCCGCTCGCGGGGCGGCTGGCCGACCGTTTTCCCGTGACCCGCCTCCTGGTCGTCGCCCAACTGGCGCGGGGGGCCTCCCTGCTGGGCCTGCTGACGACGGACGACTACGCGCTGCTGGTGCTGTTCTCGGCGCTGGGTTCCCTGCCCGACCGTGCGTCGAGCGTGCTGACCAAGCTGTTCGCCGCGCGGGTCGCCGGACCCCATCGCGTGCGCTACCAGGCGATCCAGCGCACCGCGGTGAACATCGGGTGGGCCGTCGGCGCCGCGGGAGCGGCCGCCGCGCTGACCGTCGGTACGACCGCCTCCTACCAGGCCCTCCTGCTCGCCAACGTCGCCTCGTACGTGGTCATCGGGATCCTGACCCTGCGCACCGCCGAACCGGCGGCGCCCGGTCGCGTGGTCGCCGGAGCGGCCGTCCCCGCCGGGGGCGGAGCTCCCCGCACCCCTGGAAGCGGTCCCGGCCCCCGGGCCGGGGGCCCGACTCCGTGGCGGGACCGCCGCTACCTCGCGTTCACCGGTTCGGAGATCTGGCTGTTCCTGGACGACAGCATCCTCCAGGTGGGGTTCCCGCTCTGGATCGTCCACGCCACCTCCGCCCCGGTCGGACTGGCCCCGCTGGTCCTCGTCCTCAACAGCGTGCTGGTGATCGCCCTCCAGGTGCCCCTCTCCCGCTTCGGGGAGACCAGGGCGGCAGCCCGCCGTCTGCTCGTCCCGATCGGTGCCGCCTTCCTGACGGGAGGCGTGGCACTGGCGGCCTCGGCCGGCGGCGGCCCCTGGTTCGCCACCGCCGCGGTACTCCTCGCGGCCGTCGCCTTCACGCTCGCCGAGATCCTTCACTCGCTCTCGTCCTGGGAACTGTCCGTCGCCCTCGCGCCCGGGGAGGCGCAGGGGGCCTACCTCGGCGTGCACGGCCTGGCGCAGTCGGCGCAGCGCAGCCTGGGACCTGTCGTCGTGGGAGCCGCCGTCAGCGCGGGCCCGCCGGCCTGGCTGGTGCTCGGGACCTCGCTCGTACTGGCCTGCCTGGCGCAGCACCGTCTCGTCCGGCCGCCCGTCGCACCGGCGGAAACGGCGAAGAGCGCGGACGTGCCCTCGACCCGCGTCACCAGGAGTTCCGGGGCCGGCCGGGACACCGCCGCGTCGCCGCCGCCACCCGCGCAGGGAGGCTGAGGCGGGCGGCCCGGCCCTGGGCCTTCATCGCCGGCGCCGCCCCGTGCGTGACGGCATCCGTGTGCGTACCGGTGCCACGCCGGTGGAGCGGTGCCTCGAAGCCCGTCCGCCCCGCCCACGCGCTTCCGCGTTCCCGGGTTGCGGGGCTCGCCGGCCGGAGTGAGCCGCCACCGGCCGTGGAGGCGGCTCGGTGACAGCGGGCGGGCCGGAGAAGGGGTCGGTGCGAGCCGGCCGGGGCAGCGCGCGGAAGGCCGGAGAAGGGGTCGGTGCGAGCGGCCGGGCAGCGCGCGGAGGGTCGGACCACGTCGCTGAGGGGGCCGGGCCTCGCGACCCCCGCCCCGCATCGTGGTGTTGGCCTCAGCTCACCACTCGCTACATGCCCCCGGCGACGCGCAGGACCGCGCCGGTCGTGTAGGTGGCGTCGGCGGAGAGGAGCCAGGCGACGGCCCCGGCGATCTCCCCTGGCTGCCCGGCCCGGCCCATGGGGACGTTGGCGGCGACCTTGGCGGGCCGTTCGGGGTCGGCGTGGAAGTCCGTCCAGATCGTGCCGGGGGCCACGCAGTTGACGCGGATTCCGTCCGCGGCGACTTCCTTGGACAGGCCCACGGTCATCGCGTCGACCGCCGCCTTCGCCGCCGCGTAGTGCACGTACTGGCCGGGGCTTCCGAGGGTCGCCGCGGCCGAGGAGACGTTGACGACGGCTCCCCCGCCGGTCCGTGACATGTCCCGCACCGCGCGGCGCGCGCACAGGAGGTAGCCGAGCACGTTGACGCCCAGGGCCTGGCGCATGCCGTCGGCGTCGGCGTCGGCCAGCCGCCCGTTGGGGCCGCTGACCCCGGCGTTGTTGACCAGGCCGGTGACGGGACCGAGTTGCCGCGCGGCCTCGTCGAACAGCCGGTCGACGTCGTTCTCGTCCGCGGTGTCGACTCGGACGGTCAGACATCTGCGCCCGGCGGCGCGGACGGCGGCGGCGACCTGCTCGGCGGCCGAGTCCTGGGAGCGGTACCCCACGACGATGTCGTGGCCGTCGGCCGCGAGGCGTTCGCAGACCGCGGCTCCGATGCCCCGGCTGCCACCCGTGACGACGGTGACCGGCTGCTGCATGACTGACCCTCCTGAGAATTTGATCGATCATCGATCATTGCACACCTCGCAGGACCAGGTAAGGAGCTGCCACGGAATGTCAGGAGAACGTCCCGGCGGCCCCGCCACCGCGCGTGGTGGGTGAGGCGATCACTCCTGCCACGACGGGCCCGGCGGCGATGCGGGTGCGTGCCGAGCCGCAGTCACCTGCCCGGCCGGACCAGGTCCTCACCCGCCGTGAGCGGAGTCCAGTACGTCGTCCCCGGCCGGGGCCCGGAAGCCCAGCGGCTCGTCGAAGGCGCTGAACGCGGTGGTGCTGCGGTAGTCGGTGCCCTTGTAGTCGACCTGGAGGAGGTGCGGCTTGCCCTCGGTGGCGACGTAGAAGGTGTACGTGCCCGCCTCCTGGGCCGTGTCGGCCTCGTCCGTCACGCGCAGTGCGACCGCCTGACGGCCGCCGATCTCGGTCCGGTCACCCTTGGTGGCCGTGCCGAAGGCACTGAACGGCCAGGTGCAGTCGACCAGTCCGTCGCCGGGCTTCGCGTTGCCGGCGGGGGCCTTGATCCAGCGGTCCTGGTCCTCGGCACCGGCCGTCCTGCGGCCCGACCACCGTTCCAGGTACGCGCGGTCCGGTCGTACGTAGTCCGTGTCACCGATCCGGATCTGTTCGAGGCTGCCCCCGTCCGTCCAGGTGATCTTGTTCGTACACCGGCCCTCGAGATCGGTGGTCTGCCTGCTGGAGTGGCCGCTGCCCGCCGCCGAGGTGGTCGACGACGCGATGGTGACCGTCCTGAGCGCGTTCATCGTCCGGTGCGCCTCGTCGAGCAGATCACCGGCGGAGGGCTCCTTCCCCTGGCCGTTTCCACCCGCGCAGCCCGTGAGCGCCGCCCCCAGGACGAGGCCGGTCATCACCGCTGCCGTCGAAGTCGCCATGGCGCGCACGCGTTCCCCCAGATCGTGAGCGTTCGAGCCTACGGCACCCCCGGCGGGCGGCCGCGAGCGCCCTCCGCCGGGGTGCCGGTCAGGCTCCCCGCCGCCTCCGCTGTCCCGCGTAGAACGTGGCGGCCCCGGTCAGCAGCGCGAGACCCGCCGCGGCGGCGACGGTGATCCGGGTGGTGCCCTCCTGGTCCGGGCCGTCGGGCAGCCGGGGATCCAGCAGGCCGAGCGGGTCCTTCCGGATCTCGACCCGGTCCCCCACGTCTGCCTGGCCGAAGCAGTTCTCCTGCTGGGAGACCTCGTACGTCGCACGGTCGCCGCCGGTCTCCCGGACCGAGCAGGACATCTCGGCACTCCGGTCCTCACGGCCCGTGACACGGGTGACCACGGCGGCCGCGGGCTCTCCCGCCGTCGCCATGTACGTTTCGTACACCGCGGGCCCCGCGAAGAGCATCAGCAGGAATCCGGCCACCGAGGCCAGCGTCGCGGCCCCGGCCCGGTGCCAGACTCCGCCGATCAGGCACGCGGCGACCGCGACGGCCGCCAGCATGAGGACGACGCCGATCCAGGTCACCCACTGCCCGATCCCGGCACCCAGGATCATCGCGGCCGGAAAGCCGACGGCCCACAGCAGGGAACCGACGGTTCTCCGCACGCCGGACACCTGCGCCCCGGTAGCCCCAGGCCCCGCCGATGAGGCCCGCGCCCCTGATATTCCTGCCGTCCTGTTCCCGCTCATGTCCCCCGCCATCTCCGCGCTCGGTGCCATCCGCACCGGCGGCCACGTCCACGGCTGACGCGACGTGGTGTCCCGCCGGATGCGACACCACCCTAGAGGTCGCGGACCGGAGCGGCAGACCCAGCTGACGGTGCGTCGGCCGACGGCCCGTCACCCGTACCCGACGTGGCGTCGGAGCGTGGATCCACAGGGGACTTGACGGTCCCGGGCGACCGCCCGCCCTTGATCAGCGGCACGCGGCGGATCAAGGGGTACCGTGACCGAACACGAGTCCGACCTGGCTTCTCGGCCGCACGAGGTGACGAACGATGAACGAATACCCGCTGCCCACACCCCACCCCACGAGCGCCCATCCCGCTCGTGTGTACAACGTCTGGCTGGGCGGCAAGGACCACTACCCGGTGGACCAGGAGGCGGCCGAACTCGCCGCCGCGGCGAACCCGACCATCGTGCCCTCGGTCCGGGCCAACCGGGCCTTCCTCGGCCGCGCCGTGCGTCACCTCGCCGGGGTTGGTATCCGGCAGTTCCTCGACATCGGCACGGGCATCCCCGCCGCGGAGAACACCCATGAGGTCGCTCAGCGGGCCGCTCCCGAGTCGCGGGTCGTGTACGTCGACAACGACCCGATCGTGCTCACCCACGCCCGGGCGCTGCTGGTGAGCGGACCCGAGGGGCAGACCGACTACGTGCAGGCCGACGCGCGGGACGTGGACACGATCCTCGACGAGGCCTCGCGCACCCTGGACCTGAGCCGGCCGGTCGGCCTGATGCTGGTGGCGATCATGCAGTACGTCAAGGACTCCGAGGACCCGTGGGACATCACCCGCAGGCTCCTGGACCGCCTCGCCCCCGGCAGCCACCTCGTCCTGTCGCACCCGGCGGCCGACGTCACGGCCCCCGAAGTGGCCGAGTCCATGCGGATCTACAACGAGCGCGCCGCCAGCCACGCCTCCGCCACCCCGCGCACCCGGAAGGAGGTCGAGCGCTTCTTCGACGGCCTGGAGATCCTGGAGCCGGGGGTGGTCACCCTCACGCGCTGGCGTCCGGAGCCGTCCGACACCCCGGACGACACCCTGCCCATGTGGTGTGCCGTGGCCCGCAAGGCGTGAAACGGCGGGCCCCCGCCCCCGGGTCGGGTTCGCGAGTCCTGTCGCGACCGGGGCACGAGGGGCGGGGCCCGTAGGGCGGTTCGGCCCGGCGCACGGGCGTGTCGGCGTACGTCCTCAGGTGGCGCTGCGCTCGCTCGCCTCCCGCAGGTCGCGCTCCACGGCACGGTCGAACGCGGGGTCCGGTGCGCCGTCCGTACTGCCGGGCCGCCCGGCCCGCAGGAGTTCACGCCAGTGTTCCTGGCTCCAGCCCGCCGGGGCCGTGGTGCGCATGAAGTCCTCGACCAGGTCACGGAACCGGGCCGGGTCGGTGTGGAAGGGGAAGTGGCCGGCGCCCTCGAAGATCTCCAGGCGGCTGCCGGGCATGGCCGCGTGCGCACCGTAGGCGTGGCGCACGGGGACGACGCTGTCCCGTGAGCCCCACAGCAGGAGCGTGGGCATGCCCTGGGCCAGGTAGCAGCGGTCCAGCATCGTGACCACCTGGCCGCGCCAGTCCACCACGGCCCGCAGCGTGCTGATGAACGCGCTTCGGGACGTGGAGTCGGGAAGGGCGTCGACGAGGTCCAGCAGTTCGCCCGCGTCCTGACCGAGGTCGGTGTCGAGCAGCTTGATCAGCCGGGTGAAGAGGCCGACCTGGCTGCGCATGCCGGGCAGCCGGAGCGTGGACAGCATCAGGTCGGCGCCCGGGAGGGACACCGCTCGCAGGACGGGGTTGACCTCCCGCCCCACCCCGCCCGCGCTCACCAGGATGAGCCGGTCGGTGCGTTCGGGGTACTGGTAGGCGAACTGCATGGCCACCCCGCCGCCGAGCGAATGGCCCACGAGCGTCGCGCGTTCGATGCCCAGGACACCCAGCAGGTCCCGGATGCCGTTGGCGTAGGCGGCCACCGAGTAGTCGGCCCGGGGTTTGTCGGAGTCCCCGTGGCCGAGGAGGTCCGGGGCGATCACGGTGTGGTGGCGTGCCAGCTCGGGGATCACCTCGGCCCAGGTCGCCGAGGAGTCACCGATGCCGTGGATGAGCAGGATGACGGGCCCCTCCCCCGCCATCCGGTAGGCACGGCGGTAGCCGTGGATGGTCCGGTGGGACAGCGTCACACCGTGGCCGGCCTGTCGTCCGCGTGCTGGTGCGCCCACGGCACCGCCTCCGTCCGCTCGCTCCGACGATTCCCGAGCGAGGGTAGGGAGCTCCCGCGCCGAGCGGATTACCGGGGCGTTTCGGTCGGCATCCGGGTGGGATTCGGGGTGGCCGTGCGCCGCCCCGGCATTCGTAACACGGGTGCGGCGGTCATACCGGCCGACGCGCCCTGTGATCATCTGACCGCGCGGGACGGGCCCTCCGCGCGTGCACGGGCCTGTTCGGGCCCACTGGTGGACCGCGGGCGCCTGGCACGCCGTCGCCGGCCGCGCGTTCCGCCGTGGCCGCGGTGCGGTGACCGGAGGGGCCGCACAGGTCCGGCAGCCGACGGGGGCCGCACACGGGTCCGGCAGCCGACGGGGGACGCGGCCCGGTGGTCGCCGGGGCAGCGGGACCCCGTGTGCGTCGCCCGGCAACTCGACGAGGATATGGCTACGTTGAGAGGTCAAGCGGATGCCCGACGAAGGATTGGTACACGTGCCCGAAGAGTATGCGCCCGTCTCGCAGGAGCCCACGGAAGCCCCCGACGGCGACGCCGCCTATGTACGGCTGATGTCGCTGCTCGACGAGAGCGGCGCCCGGTACCGCGTCATCGACCACGCCCCCGAAGGGCGCACCGAAGAGGTCAGCCGCCATCGGGGGCACCCGGTGTCGCAGGGGGCCAAGTGCCTTGTCGTCATGGTCAAGACGGGCAAGCGCACCAAGCGGTACTTCCTGGCGGTCGTCCCCGGGGACGACCGGGTCGACCTGCCGGGCCTGAAGGCACTGGCGGAGGGCAGTTACGTGTCGTTCGCGTCCGCGGACAGGGCCGAGGCCCTGTCCGGGAGCGTGAGCGGCACGATCCTGCCCTTCAGCTTCCACCCCGATCTCGAACTCGTCGTGGACCCCGGAGTGCTGGAACACGAGGAGATGTTCTTCAACGCGGCACGGCTGGACCGCTCCCTGGCGCTGAACACCCAGGACTACCGGGAGCACCTCCGGCGCGTCGGCGCCCGGATCCAGCCGATCGTGGCGAACGCCCCGGAGGCCGCCACCCGGTGACGCCCGGCGGGCCGCGTGCACGCCGTCGCCGGACCGGGTCTGCGCGCGGCGGTCACGCCACCTCATGGACAGCGAAAAGCCCCGTGCCGCCGACGAGGGACGGGCGCGGTCACAGTGGCCGCGTGTGCCACGACCGCGGCCTCCGGTAGATCCCGCCGGTCAAGGAGTTCACCGTGGAGCACGAGTCCGTCACCGGATACGGCGGGCGACGCTCTCCGCGCTCCCGACCGCGGCGCTCCGGGGTGTGCCGGAGAACTGGTCGCCCGTACGCGGCGCCCACTCTGGGGCCAGGAGGGCGGCCTGTTCGCCGTGGCGGGCCAGGACCGGGTACGCCCGCCACTGCGACGCCCTGGTGCGTGAGCGCCGTGGGCCCGCCGCCTTCCTCGACCGTGTCGACCTGGGCGGGGCCGAGGACGTCTACGGCTGCGGGAGGCCGGCGACGAACTGCACCGGTCCATCGCCAAGGAGGAGAACGGGCTGTTCACGGCGTGCCTCACCGCGCTCTCCGGGGACCGGTGGGGCCGCTCGACGGCCGCGGTGGCGGGCGGCGCGTCCGGACGCGCCGGGTGACCCGGGGTGCGTGACCCGGCCCCTGCGGGCGCTCTCCCTCAGCCGGATCGCCGACCGGCCTCCGTCCCGTCCTCGGCCGGTCCGGGCAGCAGGCGGGCCTGGTGGGGCCCGTGGCCCGAGGGCAGGGGAACCGTCCGCGCGCCGCTGGTGACCGGGGGCGGCGGGGCGTTCCCGGGCACCAGGACGGCTGTCGGTACCCGGCGCGCGAGGCCGCGCAGGGCATCCGGCGTGATGCTCGCGTCGTGCCCTTCGGTCTGCCGCGAGGCGCAGCCGGCGTAGTAGGCGATCGGTACCGCGTCATCGCCGCTGACCACGCACGGCGGGCGCACCCCCATCCGGTTCAGCGCACCGGCGACGGCGGCGAACCCCGCGCTCGTGGCGTGGCTGGTCCGCACCACATGGCTGAGCACGGAGAACTGGACGCCCAGATGGGCCGCCAGGACCAACGCCAGCGCGGCGGTGCCTCCGGGGCGGCGGGCGTGCCGTGCCCGGGCGAGGAGGGACACCAGGTACTCGGCCACCGGTACGGCCAGCAGCGCGTAGGCGGGGAGCAGGAAGCGGGGGGCCGCGTACTCGACAAGGAACAGGTAGGGGACGGCCATCGAGACGCCCACCGCCGTCGCCGACAGCGCCACGAGGCCCCGGCCGGCCCGCCGGGCCGCGACGACCCCGCCCGCCGCGAGCAGGGGCAGCGCCACCCACCACACCGCGGTGGCCGGGTTCTCCCAGCCGATGTCGCAGGGGCGGCACAGGGTCCTGCCCGCGAGCGACCGCAGGTGGTCGTCCACGGCGAAGTTCCAGCCGAGCCCGCCCTGGATCTCACCGGCCCGGTGCAGGCGGGTGCCCAGGCCTCCGTAGTGGGCGTACGCCTCGGCGGTCCAGGGGGCGCAGCCCGCCACGAGACCGCCGGCCGGAGCGGCGCACAGGCCCGGGCGGCGCCGGCCCGGTACCAGGAGCGTCGCGAGGGTCAGGGGCAGCGCGAGCCAGAATCCGTCGGCGGGGCGCATGAGGGCGACCAGGGCCACGGCCGCACCCGCCCCGGCCGCCGCCGTCCGGACGGCGGCCTCACCGCTCAGGGCTCGCATGACCCAGCCGGCCGCCGCCAGGGCGCCCAGGGCGCACCACAGGTTGGGCATGGCGGCCGGACCGTAGTAGAGGGTCGGCCACAGGCCGGCGAACAGCCCGCCCGCGCCCACGAGTACGGGTGTGGGCAGCACCTTCCGCCAGATCCACAGGGCGACGGCCAGGGCCACGGCGGACACCAGGGCGAGGTAGATCCGCAGCGCGGTGGTGGATGCGGTGAGTGTCGCGACGGGGGCGACCAGGTAGGAGATCCCGCGGGCGCGGGGGGCGCTGAAGAAGGCGGGCGGGGCGTTGCCGCCTACCTGGCTGACGTAGACGGTCTCGTCCCACGCCAGTCCTGAACCCGGTACGACGAAGGCCAGTTGGACGGCGGCGAAGACAACGGCGAGCGCCACCAGCCACGGCAGCGGACCGCGCGCCTTCCTGCTGGTCCGAGGACGTGGGACCGGCTGGGCCTGATCCACCGGCCGGGTTCCGTACATGTCCGCTCCAGTCCTCACCACGCCGCAGGACGGAGGGCGCGCGGCCTTGGTCAACGAGGCGGGAGCGCCTGGGGTCACGCGTGGAGGTACGGGCCGAGGGCTCCTGCCCGGACCGAGCCCGTCGTCGTCACGGCCGGAGTACCGGCGCCGGGACCTGAGGGCTGTCCGGGCTGTCCGGGCTGTCCGGGCTGTCCGGGCAACGGAACGCCCGGGCGGCCCTCAGGGGCTCAACTCGCCGCGCCAGGAACGCGTACGCGCGAACTTTCATGGTTGACTGGGTTCACACGCATTTCACTGAACTCCACACCACTCCAGGTCAATCACTGTGATCAGATGGCCGCGCATCGTATGGGAATCATCCGTGCACAGCACGGTCACACTTATGCCATACGATGCGCACATCAGTTCACAGCTCTTCCGTTTGAGGATGTCCACGTCATGTTCTTCGGTGTCACGTCCCGTTCAGCGCGCGGCATATCCGCAGCCGTCGCCCTTCTCGCGATCGGCGCGGTGGGCTGCGCCGACGCCATCGACAGCGCCAAGGCCGGTGCCAAGAAGGCCGTTCGTCAGCGTTCGGTCTTCTCCCTCGCTCCGGGCGACTGCTACAACCCCAACAGCGGGATGACCGAGAGCGAGGAGTTCAGCGTCGAGATCGTGCCGTGCGAGGAGGCCCACGAGGGCCAGGTCGTCGGTGAGTTCGACATCTCCGGGGAGTCGGAGTACCCCGGTGAGGACGGCGCGACGAAGATAGCCGACGAGCGCTGCCCTGCCGAGTCCCAGAAGTTCATGGCGGACACCTGGGCGGTGCCGGAGGGCGTCGAGCTGTTCTACTACTACCCCACCAGCCAGAGCTGGAAGACCGGCGACCGGGCCGTGAGCTGCACGTACGCCAAGGAGTCGGGGACGTTCTCCGGTTCCCTCCAGAACAAGTCCCTGACCGCCGATCAGCTCGCCTACCTGAAGGGCTCGAACGGCGTCTACGAGGCGCTCTGGAGCAACCAGCCCGAGGCGGAGCAGGTCGAGGACGACCTTGCGGGCTACAAGAAGCAGGCCGCGGCGGTCTCCGCGGCGCTGAACACCCACCTGACGTCCCTGAAGGGCGTGGAGCAGCCGGAGACCGTCAAGCTCCGCTCCCAGCTCGAGGAGACCGCGGGCGCGTGGAAGAAGGCCGCCTCGGCCGGCAACACGGACGACTTCTACGTCGCCTACGACCTGGCCTTCACGGGCATCGACCCGAACAAGACGGTCGCCGCCCGCAAGGAGCTGAAGCTCGCCACCACCGTCCCGAAGGAGGACGCCGAGGTCTGGGCGAGCTGACCCCTTCCGTGCGGGCCGTCGTCCGGTACCGGGCGACGGCCCGCACGGCTGAGTACAGCCGTCGACGGCGGCCTGCCTGCCACACCCCGCCGGGGGCGGCCTGCCCCGGGAGGCCCCTGCCCCGGGAGACGACCTTGCCGTGCGGGCCCCCCGCCCCGGGGAGTCGCCCAGCCCGTGCGGGCGACCCGGCCGGGGGGGCCGCCGATCGGGGGAGGCGGCCCGGCCGCAGGGGCGACGTGGCAGGGAAGAGGCCTGCCATCACCGGCCGGTCCGTCCGGGGAGGCGGCCCGGCCGGCCGGGGCCGGTCCACGCGGTCGCGGCCGTGCCTGCCACCTCGCCCGTCACCTCCCCTGCCACCTCGCGCGGCGGGCGCAACCAGGTGACGGGGTAACGTCGTTCGCGTGGCCGCTCCCGAGCCGGCCGCTCCCCTCCCGACACGCGCCCCCGCGCCCGCACGAGGTCCGGTCTTGAGCCAAGAACCCTCCCCGTTCCAGTTGCTGCCCGGCGCCGCCGCTTCCCCGGTGCTGCTGCACGTCCCGCACTCCTCCCGGGTCATCCCGCCACGGGTGCGCGACGGCATCGTGCTCGATGACGCGGCGCTGGAGGCCGAGCTCGACCACATCACGGACTCGCACACGGCCGAACTCGCCTCCCTCGCGGCAAGGTTCAGCGCGACGACCCCCTGGCGCCTCGTCAACGGCCTGTCCCGGCTGGTCGTCGACCCCGAGCGGTTCCCCGACGAACGGGAGGAGATGCTGGCCTCCGGTATGGGCGCGGTGTACACCCGCACCACGCATCAGGAGCGGCTCCGGCCGCCGGGGGCGGATCCGGAACCGCTGCTCGACCGCTACTTCCACCCCTACGCCCGGGCGATGACCGCCGCGGTCGACGAGCGGCTCGCCGCCGCAGGGCGAGCCGTCGTCATCGACGTCCACTCCTATCCGTCCGCCGCGCTCCCGTACGAACTGCACGGATCCGGCCCGCGCCCTCCCGTCTGTCTGGGCACCGACGACTTCCACACTCCCCCGGCACTGCGGGCCCTGGCGGAGGCGGCTTTCGGCGGATTCGGCGGCACGGGGCTGGACAGCCCCTTCTCCGGCACGTACGTGCCCCTGAAGCACTACGGGGCGGATCCACGGGTCGGCGCGCTGATGATCGAGATCCGGCGCGACCAGTACATGAGCGAGCCCGGCGGCCCGGCGGGCCCCGGGCTCGGCGCACTCGCGTCAGCACTGGCCACGCTGGTGGACGCGCTCACCGGCGGGTGACGAGGCCGGCTACCTGGGGCGGGCGTAGGGCCGGGTCATGATCTCCATGTTGTGCCCGTCCGGGTCCTTGAAGTAGGCCCCACGGCCCCCGAAGAGGTGGTTGGTCCGGCCGGGTTCGGTGTGATGGGGATCGGCGTAGTAGGTGACCCCGAGCGCCCGGAGCCGGTCGATCATGGTGTCGAACCGCGCGTCGGGCACGAGGAAGGCGTAGTGCTGCGACTGCACCGGCTCGTCGCGCATCTCGTAGTAGTCGAGCGTCACGCCGTTGCCCAGATCGACGGGCAGGAACGGCCCGAACGGTGCTCCGACCTCAAGGCCCAGCACCACGGCGATGAACTCCGCCGACAGGCTGCGGTCGGTGGCGTACACGGCGTGGTGGTTCAACTGGACTTCGGCGACGCCCTGCTGCGTCGCGTGTGCGTCCTGCTGCTGCGGGTGGGACATGTCTGATACGTCTCCGTGTCGTGGATTCCGCTGGGAACGGGCGCCTCTCAGGGGCGCCGGGCGGGGAAGCACGACAGGGCGGCGGGGCTCGGGCCCGCCAGACACTCACTCAGCAGCCGGGCACCTCTCGCATGCGTGGCCCGTGGCCGACCCGGCAGTCATGCATGTCAGCCTAACGGAACGGCCGTTCGGCCACGCCGGAACCGGCGGAAGGGGACTCCGCGCGACGAACCTCCGCGCGACGAACCTCCGGCCGGCGACGGAACGGCCCGGGACCGCCGTAGCCCGCCCGGATCGGCCCGGGCGGGCTACGGCGTCGGAGGACGGCGTCAGAAGAAGACCCCGCACCTCAGCAGCACGTTCGCGTACGGGCGGGCCTCACCGGTCCGTACGACCAGGCGGGCGGACGCCGTGCGCGCCTTGAGCTCCTCGTGCGGCACGTACGTCAGCCCGGGGAGGCGCGCGGTCAGCAGGCCGGCGGCCTCCGGGTTGGCTTCCGCCACCTCCTCGGCGGCCGTCGCCCCCTCCACGGCCAGTTCGCCCAGCAGCCCGTCGAGGACCTCGGCGAAGGACGGGACCCCTGCCCGGAAGGCCAGGTCCACCACCCGGGGTCCCGGCGGGATGGGCATGCCGACGTCGCACACCAGGACGCCGTCGCCGTGGCCGAGTTCGGCCAGGGCCCCCGCGAGGTGGCGGTTCAGGATGCCGGACTTCTTCACAGTGCCAGGACCTCTTCCAGGGTCGGGAAGGACGCCTGGGCGCCTTCCTTGGTGACGGCTGCCGCGCCGACCCGTACGGCGAACGCGGCGGCGTCGGGGAGGGTCTCACCCAGGCCGAGCCGCCAGGCGAGAGCTGCGGTGAACGCGTCACCGGCACCCGTGGTGTCCACGGCCTCGACGCGGGGGCTGGGCACCCGTACGGGGCTGCCGCCGCGGGTGTCGGAGACCAGGGCGCCCTCCGCGCCCAGGGTGATCACCACCGACCTCGGCCCGAGGGCGGTGAGCCCTCGCGCCCAGGACTCCGGGGTGGCGCCCGCCGAGGCACCGAGGATGGAGCGGGCCTCGTGCTCGTTGACCACCAGCGGGTCGCAGGCGGCCAGTACCTCGCCGGGGAGCGGGGCGGGCGGGGAGGGGTTGAGGACCAGACGGGCGTCAGGTCCCAGCGCGCGGGCGGTCTCCGCGACGGTGTCCAGCGGGATCTCCAGCTGGACGGAGACGACACGGGCCGACGCGACCAGGGCTCCGGCGGCCCTGACGTCCTCCGGGGTCAGCCGGGCGTTGGCCCCCGGCGACACGACGATGCTGTTGTCCCCCGAGGGGTCGACGGTGATGAGGGCGACGCCGGTCGGGGCCCCGCCGACGAGGACTCCGCCTGTGTCGACGCCCGCCTCCCGCTGCGAGGCCCGCAGCAGCCGCCCGTGGGCGTCGTCGCCCACGCGGGCGAGCAGCGCCGTACGGGCCCCGAGTCGGGCGGCGGCGACCGCCTGGTTGGCGCCCTTGCCGCCGGGGTGGACGACGAGGTCGGAGCCGAGCACCGTCTCACCGGGCCCTGGGCGGCGTTCGACGCCCACGACCAGGTCGGCGTTGGCCGAGCCGACGACGAGGAGGTCGTGCCCCGGGGTCCCGGAGGGGGCGGAGTCTTCGTTCCCGTACATCTGGATGGTGCCTTCCGTGATCAGGAGAAGTCGGCGACGTTCTGCCGGGTGACGACCTTGACCGGTACCTTCACCATGCTGTCGAGCTTCTTGCCGTCGGCCGCCCGGACCGCGTTGCGGACGGCGATCTTCCCGAGTTCGGCGGGCTGCTGGGCCACGGACGCGTACAGGGTGCCCGCCTCGACGGCCGTCAGACCGTCGGGGGTTCCGTCGAAGCCGACGACGGAGACGGACTTCCCGGCCTTGCTGCCCAGCGCCTTGACCGCGCCGAGGGCCATCTCGTCGTTCTCGGCGAAGACACCGGTGATGCCGGGGTGGGACTGGAGCAGGTTGGTCATGACGTCCAGGCCCTTGGTGCGGTCGAAGTCGGCCGGCTGGGTCGCCACGACCTTGATGCCCGGGTAGGCCTTGATGCCTTCGGCGAAGCCCGCGCCGCGTTCACGGCTGGCGGAGGTTCCCGCGGTGCCCTGGAGGACGATGATGCTGCCCTTGCCCCCGAGCCGGTCGGCGAGGGACCGGGCGGCGAGCTTGCCGCCCGCCACGTTGTCGGAAGCGACGAGGGTCGCGGTCTCGGCCTTGTTGACCCCCCGGTCGGCGGCGACCACCGGGATCCCGGCCTTGTTGGCGCCTCGGACACCGGGGCCGACCGCGTCGGAGTCCACCGGGTTGACGATGACGGAATCCACTCCTGAACTGGTGAAGTTCTCCAGCTGGTTGGCCTGCTGGGAGGCGTCGTTCTGGGCGTCGGTGACGGTGAGGTCGACCCCGGCCGCCTTGGCCTCCTCCTGCGCGCCCTCCTTCATCTGGACGAAGAAGGGGTTGTTCAGGGTGGAGAGCGACATGCCCACCTTGGTGGTGGTGCCGGAGGACCCCGGCTTGAAGAAGGTCACGGCGGCGACGACGGCGGCCACGCAGATGACGGCGATGCCGATCCGCGTCGCTCCCCTGCGGCCCTTCCCCGGGCCTCCTGGGGCGGCGGACGAGCCGCCCGCGGTCGCGGCTCCGGAACCGGCCTTGCGGCGCAGGGTGTCGAGCAGTACGGCGAGGGCGATGACGACGCCGATGACGACCTGCTGCCAGAAGGCGGACACGGAGAGGAGGTTGAGGCCGTTGCGCAGCACCGCGAGGATCAGTGCGCCGATCAGGGTGCCCGATGCCTTGCCGACGCCGCCCGCGAGGCTGGCGCCTCCGATGACGACCGCGGCGATGGCGTCGAGTTCGTACCCCTGCGCGGCCTGCGGCTGCGCGGAGACCAGGCGGGAGGCGAGGACGATTCCGGCGACGGCGGCGAAGAGGCCGGACAGGGCGTAGATGGCCAGCTTCTGCTTCTTGACGCGGAGTCCGGAGAGCCGGGCGGCCTCCTCGTTGCCGCCGATGGCGTACATGGAGCGGCCGATGTAGGTGCGGGCGAGGATGAGCGCCGCTATCAGGCCCATGGCGATCATCACGAGGACCGGGACGGGCAGCCAGCCGCCGAGCGTGTCACCGAGGACGGAGACGGAGTCGGGGAAGGGGATCGGCCGGCCCTGGGAGATGACCAGGGACAGGCCGCGGGCCACCGAGAGCATGGCCAGCGTCGCGATGAACGAGGGCAGCTTGCCGTAGGCGACGAGGGCCCCGCTGACGAAGCCGCAGGCGAGGCCGGTGGCGACGGCGAGTACGACCGCCAGCCAGACGGGTACGCCCGCCGATGTCGCCGACCAGGCGAGGACGGTGGCCGACAGCGCGGCGACCGAGCCGACGGAGAGGTCGATGCCCGCCGAGACGATGACGAAGGTGACACCGAACGCGAGGATCGCGGTGACCGCCGCCTGCACGCCGACGTTCAGGAGGTTCTGGGTGGTGAGGAAGTCGCCGGAGAGCAGCGACATCGCCACCAGGAGGACGACCAGCGCGCTGAGGGCGCCGTTGTCGAGCAGGAGGCGGCGGAGGGTGTGTGCGGCGCCGCCCGTGCCCGCCTTGCCCGGATGCGTGTCAGTGGCCACGGGGGCTCTCCTCTGCGTTCTCTGTGTGCCCGGTGGGCTCGGTGACGGGTGCGGCGCTGACGGCGAGTGCCATCACGGCGTCCTGGGTGGCTTCGTGTGCGGGGAGTTCTCCGGCGATGCGGCCCTGGGCCATGACCAGCACCCGGTCGCTCATGCCGAGGACCTCGGGAAGGTCGCTGGAGATCATCAGGACGGCGTGGCCGGAGGCCGTCAGCTCGTTGATGAGCTGGTAGATCTCGACCTTGGCGCCGACGTCGATGCCGCGCGTCGGTTCGTCGAGGATCAGCACCCGGGTGTCGGCCAGGAGCCACTTCCCGATGACGACCTTCTGCTGGTTGCCGCCGGACAGGGTGCGCACGTGCTGGCCGAGCCCGGCCATCCGTACGCCGAGCTGCTCGGCGATGCGGGCGGCGGCGGTGCGCTGCCCCTTGACGTCGACGATTCCCGAGCGGGTCGCCGAGCGGAGGGTGACGAGCCCGAGGTTCTCCTGCACGGAGGCGTCGAGCACGAGGCCCTGCCCCTTGCGGTCCTCGGGGACGAGCCCGATCCCGGCGCCCATGGCGGCGGTCACGTCGTGCTTGCCCAGCCGCTCGCCGAGGACGTCGACGGTGCCGGTGTCGTAGGGGTCGGCGCCGAAGACGGCGCGGGCCACCTCGGTGCGGCCCGCCCCGACGAGTCCGGCGAGGCCGACGACCTCACCGGCCTTCACGTCGAAACTGATGTCGTGGAACACACCGTCGCGGGTGAGACCGCGCACGGACAGCAACGGCGGCCCGGTTTCCGGGCGTTCACGCGGGTACTGCTGGTCGATGCTGCGTCCCACCATGAGCTGGACGAGTTCGGCCTCGGGGGTCGAGGCGGGCACCTGGTCGATGCTCCGGCCGTCACGCAGGACGGTGACGCGGTCGCCGAGCGCGGCGATCTCGTCGAGGTGGTGGGTGATGAAGACGACGCCCACGCCGTCCGCGCGCAGCTGCCGCACGATGCCGAAGAGCTTGTCGACCTCCTCGGAGGTGAGGACGGCGGTCGGTTCGTCCATGATCAGGACGCGGGCGTCCAGACTGAGGGCCTTCGCGATCTCGACCATCTGAAGCCGGGCGATGCCCAGTTCACGGACCCTGGTCCTCGGCGGGAGGCTCAGGCCCACCCGGCGCAGCAGCACCTCGGCGTCGGCCTCCATGCGCCGTCGGTCGATCATGCCGAAGCGGCGGGGCTGGCGGCCGAGGAAGATGTTCTCGGCGACCGTCAGATCGGGGACCAGGTTGAACTCCTGGTAGATCGTGGCGATCCCGAGCTTCTCGGCGTCCTGTGCGCCGTGGATGCGGACCTCCTGTCCGGCGGCGAAGATCCGGCCGGCGTCCGGGCGGTAGGCGCCGGAGAGCATCTTGATGAGGGTGCTCTTGCCCGCGCCGTTCTCGCCGAGGAGGACGTGCACTTCGCCGCTGCGCAGGTCGAAGTCGACGCTGTCCAGGGCGACGACGCCGGGGAAGGTCTTGCGTACGCCCTCGATGCGCAGCAACTCGGCTGATTCGCTCACTCGTTGCTCCCGGAGGTGGAGGTGCTCTCGCCGCAGGAGCCGCGTACGACGAGGCGGGCGGGCAGGGTGACGGACTGCGGGGGGCGGCCCTCGACGATGTCGACCAGTGCGCGCACGGCGGCACGGCCGAGGTCGCCCGTCGGCTGGGCGATGGCGGTGATCGGCGGGCCCGTGTGGACGAACCACGGGATGTCGTCGAAGGCCGCTATCCCGATGTCCTCGGGGACCCGGAGACCGCGTGCGCGGATGGCGTCCAGGGCGCCGAGTGCCATGAGGTTGTCGGCGGCGAAGACGATCTCGGGCGGTTCGGGGAGCGACAGGAAGTGCTCGGTGGCGCGCCGGCCGCTGTCGGCCTGGAAGTCGCCCTGCCCGATGTAGGCGTCCGGAAGGGCGAGTCCGTGGGCCCGCATCGCCTCCCGGAAGGCCTCGACGCGTTCGTTGCCCGTGGTGGTGGCGGCCGGGCCCGCGATGATGGCGAGCCTGCGGTGGCCCAGCGCGTGGAGGTGGGCGACCAGGTCCTGGATCGCCCGGTGGCCGTCCGCGCGCACGACCGGGATGTCCACGCCGGGGATCCAGCGGTCGACGAAGACCATCGGGGTTCCGGTGCGGGCGACGTCCAGCAGCAGCGGGGACTCCCCGTCGGCGGGCGAGACCAGGAGTCCGTCGATCCTGCGGTCCAGGAGCGTACGGACGTGGTGGTCCTGCTGTTCGGGCCGCTCGTCGGCGTTGCCGATGATCACGCTGTAGCCGAGGGCGCGGGCCTCCTCCTCCACGGAGCGGGCCAGCGCGGTGAAGTACGGGTTGAGTACGTCACTGATGACGAGCCCGAGCGTGCGTGTCTGGTCGGTGCGCAACGAGCGGGCCACGGCGTTGGGCCGGTAGCCGAGGGCGTCGACGGCGGCGAGGACGCGGCCGCGTGCGTCCGGGCTGACGGAGGGATGGCTGTTGAGGACACGGGAGACCGTGGCGACAGAGACTCCCGCCTGGGCCGCGACATCCTTGATGCTCGCCATTTCCGGACCACCTCCTTGTGGTTTCCGTGAGCCTCGAAACCAGCGGAACGAGCCGTGGAATCGATTACACGGATGATTGGAATCGATTACATGGCCGAAAACAAGTACCCAGGGACAGGACGAGACCGGATCGTGACGCAAGGCCGGGGGTGCACCCGGGACACGCAAAAGGACCCCAGTTCGACTGGGGTCCCTGCTGGTGTCCGAGGGGGGACTTGAACCCCCACGCCCGATAAAGGGCACTAGCACCTCAAGCTAGCGCGTCTGCCATTCCGCCACCCGGACAAGGTGTCTGCCGCTCCGGGGTTTCCCCTGGCGACAAAGAAAACAATACCAGGGGTTTGGGGTGGCTCTCACCTGCGTTTTCCGTGGTCAGTGCGGTGCGGGCCCTTCCGGACGAACCCGGGGCCGACATGTGCGCGTACCGTGGCGAATCGCGTACGCACCGTCACGGCGGGCTACCTTCGCGGGCATGAGTGGCAAGAGCGGCCCCGGCGGCGCCAGCGGACGCGTCCACCGGTCGCCCCACGTAGCGGCCGCGTTGCGCGAGCGGCTGCGCGACACCTTCTGGTTCGCGCCGACGGCCGGGCTCGTGTGCGCCGTCGCGCTCTGGTGGGTCCTCTCGGATCTGGACACCAGGATCGTCGCGCACCTCAAGAACGAGGGAGCGTACGCGGAACTCGGCGACCTCCTCGCCTTCGCCATGGACGCCCGGACGATCGTCACCACGGTCAGCGCGGCCATGATGACGTTCATCGGTGTCGTCTTCTCCATCTCGCTGGTGGCCGTGCAGATGGCGAGCGGGCAGCTCACCCCGCGCGTCGTCCGGATCTTCGTGCGGAGCAGGATCAGCAAGCTCACCCTGACGGTGTTCCTGGCGACCTTCGCCTTCTCGCTGCTCGTCCTGACCTCGTACGAGGGCGGAGCGGAGCCCGATCCCCGGCGGGTGACCTCGGCACCCCTGGTGCAGAGCCTGCTGACCCTGGGTCTGGTCGGTCTGAGCCTCCTGCTCTTCGTCGCCTACGTCTCGTCCACCCTGAGGCTGATGCAGGTCGGTCCCGTCCTCGACCACATCACCCGCGAGTCGCTCCGGGCGCTGGCGCGACAGCCGCACGGGCCGGCGGACCGGCTGCCGCCGGGGCCCGGTGCGGTACACGTCCCGCACCGGGGGCGGGCGGGGGTGCTGCGGGACGTGGCGGTGGCGCGGCTGGTGCGGGCGGCGCGGCGGCAGGGGGCCGTGCTGCGCCTGGTGCCCCGGGCCGGCGACTTCGTGGTGCCGGGCACACCGGTGCTCACCGTGCACGGCGGCGCCGCCCCGTCGTCGCGCACGGTGGGCCGCGCCCTCTCGGTCGGGGTCGAGCGGAGCCCGCACCAGGATCCGGCCTTCGGTCTGCGCCAGTTGTCGGACATCGCGCTGCGGGCCCTGTCACCGTCGCTGAACGATCCGACCACCGCCGTGCAGTGCGTGGACCGGATCGTGCAGTTCCTCTCCGCGGCCGTCGTCCTGCCGCTCACCGCGCTGCACCACCGGGACCGCCGGGGCGACGTGCGCCTCGTCCAGGAGGTGCCGGGGTGGACGGACCTGGTGGATCTGGCGTTCGAGGAGATCCGGTCATGTGCGGCCGCGAGCCCGCAGGTCACACGGCGGCTGCTGGCGGGGCTCGACGACCTGCTGTCGCTCGCCCCCGAGGAACGCCGGAAGCCGCTGCTCAGGCACCGCGCGCTCCTCGTGGAAGCGGTGGAGCGCACGGTGCCGGAGGCGGCGGGGCGGGCGTTCGCGCTGCGCCCGGACCGTCAGGGCATCGCCTGAGCGGCGCGGCCACCGCCTGAGGCGACGGCCGGGTGGACCGCCCGGCGGCCGCTCATCCCCCTGCCGCGGGTCACGGCCCGTACGAGCCGTCCGCCGCCTCCCGGCGCGCCCCGCCGGGAGGCCCCGATCCCGCCGGACACCACCTCGCGCCCACCCCGCGGACAGGGCTTGTCGTGACCGGCCCTGAAGGCGCCGCCCGTGCTCGCCTCCGGGCCGCTACGACCGGGGCGCGCCGTCCGACGGCGGTCACGGCTGCCCGGTGCCCGGCCCCCGCGCCGGCCGGGACGACGGCGCCGACCGGTCCCATGGCCGATACCGGCCGCGCCGAAGGCCGAATGCCGCACGCCCCCTGGACACCACCCGCCGGATGCGGGATAACGAGTTTCATACAGTATTCGTCGACTGTATGCAATGTGCGCGGGAGCGGCGGACCGGCTCCCGCGCTCCCCTACGAAGGGACAGGACATCGCCATGCCCGAGGACAGCCAGGACAACCAGAACCTCGTCTCCGGTGGGCACTTGGTCGCCAAGGCACTCAAGGCGGAGGGGGTGGAACGCGTCTACACCCTCTGCGGCGGCCACATCATCGACATCTACGACGGCTGCGTGGACGAGGGCATCGAGGTCGTGGACGTACGGCACGAGCAGGTGGCCGCCCACGCGGCCGACGGCTACGCCCGGATCACCGGCAGGCCGGGGTGTGCCGTGGTCACCGCGGGGCCCGGGACGACGGACGCCGTGACGGGTGTCGCCAACGCCTTCCGGGCGGAGTCCCCGATGCTCCTGATCGGCGGTCAGGGAGCGCACACCCAGCACAAGATGGGCTCGCTCCAGGACCTGCCGCACGTCGACATGATGACGCCCGTCACCAAGTTCGCGGCGACCGTGCCGGACACCGCGCGGGTGGCGGACATGGTCTCGATGGCGTTCCGGGAGTGCTACCACGGGGCGCCCGGGCCCTCGTTCCTGGAGATCCCGCGCGATGTGCTCGACGCGAAGGTCCCCGCGGCCGGGGCGCGCGTCCCCGAGCCGGGCCTGTACCGCGCGTCCACCCGGTCGGCCGGCGACCCGGCCGACATCGAGAGGCTCGCCGACCTGCTCGTGCACGCCGAGAAGCCCGCCATCCTGCTGGGCAGCCAGGTCTGGACGACGCGCGCCACGGACTCCGCCACCGAACTCGTCCGGACCCTCGGCATCCCCGCGTACATGAACGGCGCGGGCCGCGGCACCCTGCCGCCCGGCGACCCGCACCACTTCCAGCTCTCACGGCGCTACGCGTTCTCCCAGGCCGACCTGATCGTGATCGTGGGCACCCCCTTCGACTTCCGGATGGGCTACGGCAAGCGGCTCTCGCCGCACGCCACCGTCGTGCAGATCGACCTCGACTACCGCACCGTGGGCAGGAACCGCGACGTGGACCTCGGGATCGTCGGTGACGCCTCCGTCGTCCTCAAGGCCGTCACGGAGGCCGCGAGCGGACGGCTCGACGACGGGTCCGCCCTGCGCAAGGCGTGGCTGGACGAACTGCGCGCGGCCGAGCGGACGGCGGTCGAGAAGCGGCTGCCGCAGCTGAGGTCGAACGCCTCGCCCATCCACCCCTACCGCCTGGTCAGCGAGATCAACGACTTCCTGACCGAGGACTCCGTCTACATAGGCGACGGCGGCGACATCGTCACCTTCTCCGGCCAGGTCGTCCAGCCCCGCACCCCCGGCCACTGGATGGACCCGGGCCCGCTCGGCACGCTCGGCGTCGGTGTGCCGTTCGTGCTGGCCGCCAAGCAGGCCAGGCCCGACAAGGAGGTGGTGGCGCTGTTCGGCGACGGCGCGTTCTCCCTCACCGGCTGGGACTTCGAGACCCTGGTCCGCTACGGCCTGCCCTTCGTGGGCATCGTCGGCAACAACTCCTCGATGAACCAGATCCGTTACGGCCAGAGGGCCAAGTACGGCGAGGAGCGCCAGCGGGTCGGCAACACGCTCGGGGACGTCCACTACGACAAGTTCGCCCAGATGCTGGGCGGTTACGGCGAAGAGGTGCGCGATCCCGCCGACATCGCGCCCGCGCTGCGCAGGGCCCGCGAGTCGGGCCTGCCCTCGCTCATCAACGTGTGGATCGACCCGGACGCGTACGCCCCGGGAACGATGAACCAGACCATGTACAAGTAGAGGAGCCGTCGTCATGACCAGAGCTCTTGAGGGCGTGCGCGTCCTCGACATGACCCATGTACAGTCCGGTCCCTCCGCGACCCAGCTGCTCGGCTGGCTCGGCGCCGACGTGGTCAAGCTGGAGGCGCCGGGCGGGGACATCACCCGCAGGCAGTTGCGCGATCTTCCCGGCGTCGACTCCCTCTACTTCACGATGCTCAACTGCAACAAGCGCAGCATCACCCTCAACACCAAGAGCGGGCGCGGCAAGGAGATCCTCACCGAGCTCATCCGCCGCAGCGACGTGATGGTGGAGAACTTCGGTCCGGGCGCCGTCGACCGCATGGGGTTCACCTGGGAACGGATCCAGGAGATCAACCCCCGTATCGTGTACGCCTCCATCAAGGGCTTCGGCGAGGGCCCCTACACCGGGTTCAAGGCGTACGAGGTGGTCGCGCAGGCCATGGGCGGCTCGATGGCCACCACGGGCTTCGCCGACGGCCCGCCGCTCGCCACCGGAGCGCAGATCGGCGACTCGGGCACCGGGATCCACGCGGTCGCCGGCATCCTGGCGGCCCTCTTCCAGCGCGAGAGCACCGGGCGCGGGCAGCGGGTGAACGTCGCGATGCAGCACGCGGTGCTCAACCTCTGCCGGGTCAAACTGCGCGACCAGCAGCGCCTGGAGCACGGGCCGCTCCCCGAGTACCCCGACGCGCAGGACACGGCCGGCGCCGACGAGGTGCCGCGCAGCGGCAACGCCAGTGGCGGCGGCCAGCCGGGGTGGGCGGTCAAGTGCGCGCCCGGCGGGCCCAACGACTACGTGTACGTCATCGTGCAGCCCGCCGGCTGGAAGCCGCTGTCGGAGCTGATCGGCCGGCCCGAGCTGGCGGACGACCCCGAGTGGGCGACACCGGAGTCGCGGCTGCCCAAGCTCGGCAAGATGTTCCAGCTGATCGAGGAGTGGTCGGCGACGCTCCCCAAGTGGGACGTGCTGGAGCGGCTCAACGCGCATGACATCCCGTGCGGGCCGATCCTCTCCACCAAGGAGATCGTGGCGGACGAGTCCCTCGCCGCCAACGGGATGGTCGTCCGGGTCGAGCACCCGGAGCGCGGCACGTTCACCACCGTCGGCAGCCCGCTGAAGCTGTCCGACTCCCCCGTCGAGATCGTCACCTCCCCGCTCCTGGGTGAGCACAACACGGAGGTCTACTCCGGCGAACTCGGCCTGGACGCCGAAGAACTGCGGCTGCTGAAGACGGACGGAGTCATCTGAGCATGACGACGACAGCCGGGGCACAGGAGCGGGAACAGGTCAGGGCGCTGCTCGACCGCGTCCGGGGCGAGGGGCGCGGCGCGCTCACCGCGCCGGAGGGGAAGACCGTCGCCGACGCGTACGGGATCACGGTGCCGGGCGAGGGCCTGGCGCGGGACGTCGACGAGGCGGTCGCGCTGGCCGACCGGCTCGGCGGGTCCGTCGTCCTCAAGATCGTCTCCCCCGACATCCCGCACAAGACGGAGGCGGGCGGCGTCGTGGTCGGGGTGTCGGGGGCCCAGGAGGTCCGCGCCGCGTTCTGCGCGGTGGTGAGGAACGCGCGGGCCTACGCGCCCGACGCGCGGATCGAGGGCGTACAGGTGCAGCAGCTCGTGCCGCCCGGCCAGGAGGTGATCGTGGGCGCGGTCACCGACCCGACGTTCGGGAAGGTGGTGGCGTTCGGTCTCGGCGGTGTGCTGGTCGAGGTGCTCAAGGACATCACCTTCCGGCTGGCACCGGTGACCGCCGACGAGGCGCGCTCGATGCTCGACTCGATCGGCGCCGCGGAGATCCTCCAGGGGGTGCGCGGGGCGCCGGCCGTGGACCGGTGGGCGCTGGCGGAGCAGATCCGGCGGGTGTCCCAGCTGGTCACGGACTTCCCGGAGATCGCCGAGGTGGACCTCAACCCGGTCATCGCGTCGCCGGAAGGGGCGGTCGCCGCCGACATCCGGATCCTGCTGGCGACCGGGGAGGCCACCGCCCGGAGGCGTTACGGCCGCGAGGAGATCCTCGTCTCGATGCGCCGGCTGATGGAGCCGCGTTCGGTGGCCGTCATCGGGGCATCCGACCAGCCGGGGAAGATCGGCAATTCGGTGATGCGCAACCTCATCGACGGCGGCTTCGGCGGCGAGATACATCCCGTGAACCCGAGGGCCGACGACATCCTCGGCCGCAAGGCGTACAGGAGTGTCACCGACATACCCGGTGAGGTGGACGTGGCGGTCTTCGCGATCCCCGCCGGGCTCGTCGCCGCGGCGCTCCGGGAGGTGGGCCGCAAGGGGATCCCCAACGCCGTGCTCATTCCGTCCGGCTTCGCCGAGACGGGCGAACAGGCCTTGCAGGACGAGATCGTGGCGGTCGGCGAGCGGTACGGCGTACGGCTGCTCGGCCCGAACATCTACGGCTACTACTCGACGTGGCAGGACCTGTGCGCCACGTTCTGCACCCCGTACGACGTCAAGGGGCCGGTGGCGCTCACCTCGCAGTCCGGCGGCATCGGGATGGCGATCCTGGGGTTCGCGCGGTCGACGGGGACGGGCGTGTCGGCGATCGTGGGGCTCGGCAACAAGTCGGACATCGACGAGGACGACCTGCTGACCTGGTTCGGCGAGGATCCGAACACCGAGTGCGTCGCGATGCACCTGGAGGACCTCAAGGACGGGCGGGCGTTCGTGGAGGCGGCACGGGAGACCGTGCCGAAGAAGCCGGTCGTGGTCCTGAAGGCGGGCCGCACGGCCGCGGGCGCCAGGGCGGCGGGCTCCCACACGGGCGCGCTGGCCGGGGACGACGCCGTCTACGACGACATCCTGCGGCAGGCCGGAGTGATCCGGGCCCCCGGGCTGAACGACATGCTGGAGTACGCGCGTGCGCTGCCCGTGCTGCCCGCCCCCCGGGGCGACAACGTCGTGATCATCACGGGGGCGGGCGGCTCCGGGGTGCTCCTGTCGGACGCGATCGTCGACAACGGGCTGTCTCTGATGGAGATCCCGCCGGACCTGGACACGGCGTTCAAGGCGTTCATCCCGCCGTTCGGGGCGGCCGGGAACCCGATCGACATCACGGGTGGGGAACCGCCGTCGACGTACGAGGCGACGATCCGGCTGGGGATGGAGGATCCGCGGATCCACGCCCTGGTGCTGGGGTACTGGCACACGATCGTCACGCCGCCGATGGTCTTCGCCGAGCTGACCGCCAGGGTGGTGGAGGAGTTCCGCGCCCGCGGGATCGAGAAGCCCGTGGTGGCGTCCCTGGCGGGTGACACGGAGGTCGAGGAGGCCTGCGCGTACCTGTTCGCGCGGGGGGTCGTCGCCTATCCGTACACCACGGAACTGCCGGTCGCCGTCCTCGGCGCGAAGTACAGGTGGGCCAGGGCCGCGGGGCTGCTGGGCGGTGGCCGATGACCTGATGACGGCGGCTCGGGACCCGGGGCCCGCGGTGTACCGCCCGTCCCGGGGCCCGCGCGAAGCGAGAACGGGCAGGGGCGCCGGCCAGACTTCTTCCACGCAAGGGGTTCGATCGACAATGACGACAACAGAACTCTCCACCTCCGTCCCCTTCAGGGAGGTGACGGATCGCAACGGCCGCACGTACCGGCTCGGCGAGACCGACCGGAACATCCTGGGGCGGGCGCGCTGGACGATGGTGCTCTTCCCCTGGATCGGGATGCTGGGCATCAGCTCGTCGGAGTACGCGTTCACCTCCGCCGAGGAGACGCTGCACGAGGCCCACCTGTGGAGCAGCGGGCACATCTTCTGGCTCATGGGCGTCTGGGTGTTCTTCCAGGCGGCCGTCGCCTTCCCGGCCGGGAAGCTGCGCGAGAGCGGCAGGCTCTCGGCCAAGAGCGCCATGCTCCTCGGCGCGTGCGGCACGCTGGTGGGCTACCTGTCGCTGGCGTTCGCGCCGCACGTGGTCGTCGCCTACTTCGGCTTCGGCATGTTCAGCGGCATCAGCGCGGGCCTGGTCTACGCGACCTGCGTCAACATGGTCGGGAAGTGGTACCCGGAGCGCAAGGGCGGCAAGACGGGGCTGGTCAACGGCGGCTTCGCCTACGGATCGGTACCGTTCGTCTTCCTCTTCACCTCGTACATGGACCTGTCCGACTACGAGGGTGTGCTGGTGTTCGTCGGCGCCGTCTGCTGCGCCACGGTCGGGACCGCCGGGTGGTTCTTCAAGGACCCGCCGAAGAACTGGTGGCCGTCGCACGTGGACCCGCTGAAGGTCTCGGACGACCCGCGCATCGTACGGTCGCTGGCGAAGAACCCTCCGGCGGTCAAGCAGTACAGCCCGCGCGAGGCGGCGCGCACGCCGGTGCTGTGGATGATGTGGTTCTGCCTGCTGTGCACGGCGGGCATCAACATCTTCGGCATAGCGATGCAGGTGCCGTTCGGCAAGGAGATGGGCTTCGCCGGCGGCATCGTGGCCACCGCCATGTCGCTGAAGGCCATCGTGAACGGCACGGGCCGGGGGGTGATCGGCTGGATCTCCGACCGTTACGGACGCCGCACCACCCTGATCTTCGTCTGTGTCGTGCTGGGCGCCGCGCAGTTCGGTGTCTACTTCTCCGGGAGCATCGGCTCGATGCCGTTCTTCCTGTTCTGCTCGATGGTGTCCGGGTTCGGCGGCGGGGCCATCTTCCCGCTGTTCGCGGCGATGACGGCGGACTTCTTCGGCGAGAACAACAACGCCTCCAACTACGGCGTGGTCTACAGCTCCAAGCTGGTCTCCGGGCTGCTGGGTTCCGGCATGGGCGCGGTCGTCGTGGGGCACTGGGGCTACGGCGCCGCGTTCGGCATCGCCGGCTGTGTGGGCGTGTGCTCGGCGGTCCTCGCGTTCTTCCTGAGGGCGCCGGGCCGGCCGGACGCGCCACGCGCCTGACCGCGGGCCGTGCGCGCACGGCGGTACGGGGGCCCGCGACGCGCCCCCGTACCGCCGTGTGCGGGTCAGTCCCCGCAGCGGCTCTCGCGGAGCGCGTGCAGGTGCTCGCTGGACCTGCGGGCGAAGGCGAGCGACTCGACGGGGTTGTCGTGCTCGGTCTGCCAGTGGTGGTAGGTACGGCCCCGCTGGGTCCGCGCGGTGACCCGGCTCAGGAAGTTCGTGTAGTCGATGTCCCCGTCACCGACGTCCGTCATGTCGTAGCCGTCGCGGGCGGCGTCGTTGCGGGTGCCGTCCTTCACGTGGAAGAGGGGGTAGCGGTCGGGCTGCTTCAGTACGTAGTCGATGGGGTTGAAGGGGGCCGGCGTACCGTCCGCCCGCCTGCCGAAGCGGAACTGGGCGCTGAACGCCCAGTAGATGTCCATCTCGAGGTAGACCAGGTCGGGGTCGGTCTCGGCGAGCAGGACGTCGTAGAGGCGGACCTTCGGCTTGTCGGTCGCGAAGGAGAACTCCTCCGCGTGGTTGTGCTGGTAGAACTTCATGCCGCGCTTGCGGGCGGCGGCGCCGTAGGTGTTGAAGTCCTCGGCGGCCCGCTTCCAGCCGTCCACCGTGGAGCCGTAGCGGAACGGGCCGGAGGCGGTGCCGATGTGCTTGAGGCCGAGGGCTTCCGCCTCGTCGAGGACCTTGGTGAGGTTCTGGGCGAAGGTGTAGGCGCCGGGGTTGTTGTCGTCGTAGTAGCCGACGTGGCTGCCTATGGGGTTCAGCCCGTGGTTCCTGGCCAGCTTCCTGAGCTGGGCGAGGGAGATGGCGCCCGCCGAGCCCTGGGTGTATCCGGCGAACTCGATCTCGTCGTAGCCGTACTTCTCCAGCTCGGCGAAGACGGGGGCGAAGCCGAGGGTGGAGACCTTGTCGCGGAGGCTGTAGAGCTGGATGCCGAGACGGCCGGGCGGCAGGACGGCACGGCCCTTGTCGTGGCCGTGTCCCTTGTCGTGGCCGTTCGCGTGGCCGTTGTGCGGACCCGCCGCCTGGGCGGCCGCGCCGCTGAGGAGGGTCGCGGCCGTGGCTCCGGCGGCGACGCCCAGGACGTTGCGGCGGCTGAGCCTGCGCGCGAGCTCGGGGTCCTTCGGGGTGCGGCTCATGATCACGGATCTCCTTGTGGACGTGCGGGCGGGGGGGATGGTCAGTGCAGTCCGGCGAGCTGGAGGAGCAGGGACTTCACTTCGGTGGCCTGGACTCGGCCGGTGAGCGCGTGGGGGGCGGAGCAGAGGATGAGCGGACCCTCGTCGTCGCTCGCGGGGAGGCGGCCGTGGCTGCCGCGAATGGGTGAGGGGTCCAGGGGGACGACCGCCATGCGGTAGCGCATCCCGAGCTTCTTGCGGGCGAGGGCCGAGGCGGCCTTGACCCGGACGTAGGGGTCCTGGGGGTCCATGAAGAGCTCGACGGGGTCGTAGCCCGGTTTGCGGTGGATCTCGACGAGCTGCGCGAAGTCGGGTGCGCGGTCGTCGTCGAGCCAGTAGTAGTACGTGAACCAGGCGTCCTTCTCCGCGACGGCGACGAGCTCGCCGGAGCGGGGATGGTCCAGGTGGTGGGCCTTCTTGCCCTCGTCGTCGAGGAGTTCGGCGATGCCCGGCAGGTCCGCGAGGGCTTCGCGGGCCGCTTCCAGGTCCTCGGGCCCGCGCACGTAGACGTGGGCGAGCTGGTGGTCGGCGACCGCGAAGGCACGGGAGGCCATGGGGTCGAGGTACTCCATGCCGTCCTGGGTGTGGACCTCCAGCAGGCCGGCGCGGCGCAGGGCGCGGTTGATGTCCACGGGCCGGTCCACGCGGGTGATGCCGTACTCGGAGAGCGCCACGACGGTGCGCCCGGCGGCCCTGGCCTCGTCGAGCAGGGGGGCGACGGCACGGTCGAGGTCGGCCGCGGCGCGGTGGGAGCGGGGGTCGTCGGGGCCGTAGCGCTGGAGGTCGTAGTCGAGGTGCGGGAGGTAGCAGAGGGCCAGGTCGGGGGCGCGGGTGGTCAGGATGTGGCGGGTGGCGTCGATGATCCACTGCGAGGAGACGAGGTCGGCGCCGGGCCCCCAGAAGTGGAAGAGGGGGAAGGTGCCGAGCTTCTCCGTCAGTTCGTCGTGCAGCGCCGGGGGGCGGGTGTAGCAGTCCGGTTCCTTGCGGCCGTCGGCGTAGTACACGGGGCGGGGGGTGACGGTCCAGTCGGTGTCGGCCCCCATCGCGTACCACCAGCAGATGTTGGCGACGGTGTACCCGGGGTGGGCGCGCCGGGCGGCGTCCCAGAGCTTGTCCCCCTCCACGAGCCCGTTGTGCTGGCGCCACAGCAGGACGTCGCCGAGCTCGCGGAAGTACCAGCCGTTGGCGACGATGCCGTGTTCGGCGGGGTGGGTGCCGGTGAGGAAGGTGGACTGGGCGGCGCAGGTGACGGCGGGCAGCACGGTGGACAGGGGTGCCTTCGATCCGGCCATGGCCCGGAGGTTCGGCATGTGCTGGAGGAGCTGGGGGGTGAGGCCGACGACGTCGAGGACCAGGAGTGGGGTGGGGCGCGTGCCGGTGCCCGGTGCGGTCATGGGAGCTCCTTCAGTCCGAGGTCGGCGAGGAGGTCGCGGGCCAGGGTGAGTTCGGCGGCGATCCCGTCGGCGAGCTGGGTGCGGGTGCGCGGGCGCAGCTCGGCGGGGAGCGCCTGCCAGGTGTACGTCTCGACCTCGAGGTGCCGGGTCAGGGGGGCGGGTCCGCCGACGAGCCGGTCCAGCACGGTCTGGAGCACCGGGAGGGTGGAGGTGAGCGGGGGTGCGGGCGGGGCGTGCAGGGGGACGTGGAAGTGGGAGCGCCAGGGCGTGCCGTCGGGGAGGACACCGCCGGACACCGCCTCCTCCAGGTCGTCGGTCCCCCGCAGGCCCGCCGTGGTGAGGGTGCGGGTCTGGTGCAGGAAGCGGGGTTCGGCGAAGGCGGCCAGTGCCTCGCGCACCTCGGGCAGGTGCGGGTGCTCGGCGTGCAGCGCGGCGGAGAGCTGGGCCTTGGCGATGCCGATCCCGGCGGCGCGCAGGGCGTCGAGCGCGGTGTCCGGGTCCTCGAAGGAGGTGGCGAGGTGGCAGGTGTCGACGCAGACGCCGATGCGGTCGTGTCCGACCTCCGTGAGGGGGCCGATGGCGTCGGCGGTGGTCTCGACGGTGCAGCCCGGTTCGGGTTCGAGGCCGATCCTGATGTCCTTGCCGGTCAGTTCGGCGAGGGCGTCGAGCCGCTGGGCGAGCGTGGTGAGTGCCTTGCGCGCGGTGCCGGCGGCCGTGGGGTCGTCGGCGTAGGGGGTGCGCCAGGCGATCGGCAGGGTGGAGACGGTGCCCTCGGTGACGTCGTCGGGGAGCAGGGCGGCGAGCAGCCGGGCCAGGTCGGTGGTGTGGGCGAGGCGTTCGGGGTCGGTCCAGTCCGGGGTGTAGACGCGGTACTTCACCTCCTGGGCGCCGAACCCCTCGTAGGGGAAGCCGTTGAGGGTGACCACTTCGAGGCCGCGGTGTTCGAGCTCGCCGCGCAGCGCGCGCAGTGCGGCGGGGTCGTTGATCAGGGCGCGGGCGGCGTCCCTGGCGAGCCAGAGTCCGATGCCGAGGCGGTCCCGGCCGAGGCGCCTGCGTACGGGCTCGCAGTGGTCGCGCAGCTGGGCGCGGACCCCTTCGAGGGTCTCGGCGGGGTGCACGTTGGTGCAGTACGCGAGGTGGACGGTGGAGCCGTCGGGGTGGCGGAAGCGCATGGCTCACTCCCCGCCGCGGAGGATGGAGTTGCCTTCGTGGAGCGGGGCGGGGGCGGCGGTGTCGAGCTGGAGCCTGCCGCTCTGCCCGTAGAAGGCGACGGGGTTGCGCCAGAGGACCTTGTCGACCTCGTCCTCGTCGAATCCGGCCTTCAGCATGGTTTCGGCGACCTTGCGGGTCTTCAGCGGGTCGCTCCTGCCCCAGTCCGCGGCGGAGTTGACGAGGATCCTGTCGGTGCCGTGGTTCCGCAGGACGGTGATCATGCGGTCCTCGTCCATCTTGGTGTCGGGGTAGATGGAGAAGCCGGCCCAGCAGCCGCTGTCCAGGGCGTCCTGGACGGTCGTCTCGTTGAGGTGGTCGAGCAGGACGGACCCCGGGGGGAGGTCGGACTCCCGGACGACGTCGATGGTGCGGCGCAGACCGGCGAGCTTGTCGCGGTGCGGGGTGTGGACGAGTGCGGGGAGACCGTGGTCGGCGGCGAGCTGGAGCTGGGTCGCGAGCGCGGTGTCCTCGGCGGGTGTCATCGAGTCGTAGCCGATCTCGCCGACGGCGACGACGGAGTCCTTGACGAGGTAGCGGGGCAGGGCGTCCAGGACGGGGGTGCAGCGCGGGTCGTTCGCCTCCTTGGGGTTGAGGGCGAGCGTGCAGTGGTGCGCGATGCCGTACTGGGCGGCGCGGAAGGGCTCCCAGCCGAGGAGTGCGTCGAAGTAGTCGAAGAAGCTGGCGGGCGAGGTGCGGGGCTGGCCGAGCCAGAAGGAGGGTTCGACGAGGGCCCGGACCCCGGCGTCGTACATCGCCTGGTAGTCGTCCGTGGTGCGGGACGTCATGTGGATGTGGGGGTCGAAGATGCGCATCAGGACTCCTCCGTGGGGGCGGGCGCCGGGGCCGTGAGGTCGAGGACGGTCCGCAGACCGGTGGGGACGGCACGCCCCGCCGCTGTGCGTTCTGCTGCGAAGTCGCCGAGCATGCGGGCGAGTTCGGCGTCTCCGCGGGCCCGCTCGGCGAGCCGGTCGAGGGCCTCCACGGGGACCTCGGTGAAGAGGCACTTCAGGACGGCGTGCCGCCAGCCGTGCGCGTCGAGGTGGGCGGCGCCGTAGGGGCCGACGGCCGCGGCGACGAGGCGGGTGTCGTTGGTGCGCAGGGCGTCCTCGACGAGCGGGAGCGCGGTGGCGCCGACGTCGAGCCGGTGCAGGGTGAGCAGGACGGCGCGCCGCTCGGCGGCGGTGCCCTGCTCGTAGAGCCGCGTCACGGCGGGCAGCCCCGCCCGGGCCTCGACGAGCAGCAGGGCGCGTACGGAGTCGGCGTGTTCGAGGCCGCAGTGTCTTCCCGCGGAGGCGAACCGCAGCTGCCAGGGTGGGTCACCGCTGTCGGCGTCGGGGTGGGCCGCGGCGTGCGCGGCCTCGGCGAGCGCCTCGTCGAGCCAGGCCCTGGCCGCACCGCGGAGCAGGGCGTCGAGTTCCTCGCGGCTGGTCAGCACGGTGCGGCTCCGTCCGTCGTCCCGGTGGCCCGGCGCAGGAAGTCGAGTGAGGCGCGGGCGAGTTCGGGGCCCGCGTGGGAGTGCCGGGGCAGTTCGACGACGGTGAGGCCGGCGTATCCGGTGGCGGCGAGCGCTTCGAGTACCGGCGGGAAGTCGATCTCGCCGTCGCCGAACGGCAGGTGTTCGTGGACGCCGCGTCGCATGTCCTCGATCTGGACGTGGCGCAGCCAGGGGGCGGCCTCCTTCACGCAGTCGGCGGGCGAGGCGGGTTCCAGGCACTGGCAGTGGCCGATGTCGAGGGTGAGTCCGAGGGGGCCCGGGTCGCCGAGGAGGGTGCGCAGGTGGTGGAAGTCGGCGAGCGACGCCAGGAGGTGGCCGGGTTCGGGTTCGACGGCGAGGGGGACGCCCGCGCGTTCGGCGGCGTCCAGCACGGGGGCGAGGGCGCCGGTCAGCCGTTCCCAGGCGGTGTCGGTGGCGGTGTCGGGCGGGGTGATGCCGCTGAAGCAGTGCACGGCGTGGGCTCCGAGGTCGGCGGCCACGCCGACGGCCGTGACGAGCAGGTCCGCGCGGGCGGCGCGGGCCTCGGGGTCGGGGTCGAGGAGGGAGGGGCCGTGTTTGCGCCGGGGGTCCAGGACGTAGCGGGCGCCGGTCTCGACGGTGACGCCGAGGCCCAGTCCGGTGAGCCTGCGGGCCACCTGGCGGGTGCGCGCCGCGAGGTCCGGGGCGAGCGGGTCGAGGTGCATGTGGTCGAGGGTCAGGCCGACCCCGTCGTAGCCGAGGTCGGCGAGGAGGCCGAGGGCGTCGTCGAGCCGGAGGTCGGTGAGTCCGTTGGTTCCGTAGCCGAGGCGGAGGGTCATGTGGGGCTCACCTTCCTGGAGAGGGCGCGGGCGAGGGGGACGAGTGCCATGGCCGCGAGCCCGGCGAGGGGTGCCCCGGCCCTGGCCGCGAGTGCGGCCTGGAGCGGGATCATCGCCCGGATGCCGCCGCCGACGGCACGCTGGGTGAGGGGCGGGGACGGGTTGAGGGCCGCGTGCAGGAGGGGGACGGCGCAGGTGCGGAGGTAGGCGGCGGCGAACGCGGGGAGCAGGAGCCGTTCGGCGGTGCCGTGTGCGCGGGGTGGCTCGCCCCGGGCCGGTCCGCCGCGCAGGACGGCCGCCCCGAGTCCGGCGGCACCGGCCAGGGCCGCGAGCGGTGCGGCGGTGGAGCCGCCCCGCGCCTCGTGCCGGGACACGGCGGTGACGGCGTAGGTGTGCGCGCCGAGCGCGAGGGCGGCGGGGAGCGCGGCGGAGGCCGCGCGAGCGGGGGGTGCGGTGGGCGGCTGCCTGCGCGGGCCGGCGAGGGCGGTGACGGTCACGGGCCGTCCGCCCTGTCGCGTACCGGTGACGGGCCGTCCGCCCTGTCGCGTACCGATGACGGGCCGTCCGCCCTGTCGCGTCCCGGTCGCGGGCCGGGCGGCCGGGGCGGTCCCGCGCCCGGCGGCCACCACGGTCTCCGGGCCGCCGCCCGCCCTCGCGGAGCCCGTCACCGTCGGGGTCCCGGCCTGCGTCGCGGATCCCGTCGCCGTCGCCGTGGCGCCGAGCAGCAGGTCCAGGGCGCGGGCCGAGGCCATCGCCGCCGGCCCCAGCTTCGTGTGCTTGAGCCGCAGGTCGTAGGCCCAGACCGTGGCCGCCAGACCGGATGCCACGGCGAGGGCGGGCCGGCCCGCCCGGGCGGCCAGGGTGAGTCCGGCCGCCGTCAGGACGCCCGCCGCCGCCAGCGCGGCCCCCGGCGCGACACGGCCCGAGGGGATCGGCCGGTGCGGGCGGTCGACGGCGTCCTCCTCGCGGTCCGCCCAGTCGTTGAGGGCCATGCCCGCCTCGTACAGGCACAGCGAGGCGCCGACGGCGAGGGCGGTGCCCCGGCCGGGACGGAGGCCCGCGGCGGACGCTCCGGCAAGCGCGTCACCCGGCACGGTGAACAGCGCGGACACCCGGAGCAGTTCCGCCCAGGCCCGCAGTCGCTCCCGGGGGGCGGGCCTGTCCGGCGCGGGCGCAGTCCCGCCCGCGCCGGACAGACGTTCTGGTGGGACCCGCACCGCGCCGGCCGTGGTCCCCCGGCCGGGTCCGAGCAGTCGCGGGGAGCCGGTCACGGCCGCGAGCAGCCGCAGGGCCTTCACCGGGCGGCCCGCAGGCGTCCGGCGAAGTCCAGCAGCGCCGCGTACTGCTCGGGGAGCCCGGCCGGTCCGCCGTCCGGGTCCTTGAAGTAGAAGCCGAGTTCGGGCCGGGGGCCTGTCAGTCCCGCCTCGTGGGCACGGGCCAGCAGCCGGGCCAGGTCCAGGACCAGCGGTGCGGCGAGGGCGGAGTCGCAGCCCTGCCAGATCGTCTGGAGGATCATCCGCGAGCCGAGGAACCCGTCGAAGGCGATGTGGTCCCAGGCGGTCTTCCAGTCCCCCATGGCCGGTACGTCGTCGATGTGGACCTCGCCCTCCGGCGCGGCTCCGAGGGTGTCGGCCAGTACGCGTTCCTTGCCCGCGTTCTTGGCGGCCGCGGCGGCCGGGTCGGACAGCGCCGCCCCGTCCCCGCCGCCCAGGAGGTTCGTGCCCGACCAGGCGCGTACCGGCAGCGCGCGCTGGACGAACATCGGCGCGAGCACGGAGCGCAGCAGCGTCTGGCCGGTCTTGCCGTCGCGCCCGGCGTGGGGAAGGCCGCAGGACCCGACGGCGTCCTGGAGCTCCGGGCTGCGCAGCCCGGTGGACGGCGTGAAGTTGACGTACGGGCAGCCCGCGCGGAGCGCGGCCGCCGCGTAGAGGGAGCTGGCGGGGAGCCGGGAGTCGTCCTCGCCGGGGGCGGGCTCGGTCGAGGCGACGTTGATGACGACGGTGCGGGCCAGCCCGTGCCGGGCGGTGAAGTCCTCGATGTCGGCGGCGAAGGCGGTGATGAGCTCCTCGTCGGTGCGGGTGTCGCCGGGCAGCGGGCCGCCGGGCCGTATCTCCGCGTCCGCGGCGCCGAGTTCGGCCTGCACGGCCGAGGGCAGTCCGTAGGGGAGCACTCCGCCGGCCGCCAGGGCCTCGGCCCGCTTGGGCAGGGGGCAGTCGAGGGTGTCGTGGCCGCCGAAGACGAGGGAGGTCAGTGGCGCCAGCCCGGTGCCGTTGAAGGGTGGTGTCTCGGTGACCATGCCGGTCGGCGGATGGAGCCCCGCCGCGACGGCCGCGCACCCCGCGGTGGCGGTGGTGGCGACGGAGCCGCGTGCTCCTATGAACCAGACTCCGGTACGAACGGCATGTGAGGTCACGGGCTGCCTCCTTGGGAGATGAAGAAGGGGTGGTGTGCGGCGGGCGGGGAAGAGGTGCGCTTCCCCGCCCGCCGCCGGCGCAGGAGGTGGCCGCCCTACGTCGAGGGCAGCTCCTTCAGCTGGATGTTGCGGAAGGACACGTGGTCGTCGGCCCCGTGGTTCTGGAGACCGATGTAGCCGCTCCTGAGGCTGCGGACCGGGTCCGTGTTGGTGAAGTCGTTGATCTTCACACCGTTGAGGAAGACCTGGAGCCGCTCGCCCTGGACCTTGATCTCGTAGCTGTTCCACTGGCCGGGCGGCCGCAGGACCTGGTCACGGGCCTTGATGTTGGCGGACTTGAAGGTGTAGATGGCGCCCGTCGTGCGGTCGGGGGCGTCGGTGGCGTCGATCTGGACCTCGTAGCCGTTGTTCACCGCGGACCACGGGTCCTGCGACTCGGGGAACCCGACGAAGACACCGGAGTTGTCGTCGCCCTCCATCTTCCAGTCGAGCTTCAGCGAGTAGGCCTTCAGCTCCTTGGCCTGGTAGGTCAGGAGTCCCATGCCGCCCCGGGTGCGCAGCTCGCCGTCCACCACGTCGAACGTGCCCGGACCGGCCTGCTTCCACCCTTCGAGGGTCTTCCCGTTGAAGATCGTCCGGTAGCCGGTGTCCGGCTTGCAGTTGGCCTTGACCTGTCCGGCGGCGTAGCGCAGACCGCCCAGCAGGTGCTGGCGGAAGGCGGGTTCGGCGTAGGACTCCTTGGTGTGGCCGAGGCCGGTGTAGAAGGAACGGCCGCCCTGGTACGCCTGGCACCAGGAGATCGGGTGGTCGCCCTTCATCGTGCCGCCGGTGTAGGTGGTCTCGTCGAGGGTGGCGAGGACCTGGGCCTTGTCCCGGGGGTTGGTGCGGTAGTTGTACCACTCGTCGGTGCGGTCCCAGGCGTCGTCCAGGTGGGCGGTCGCCGGATGGTCGTGGTTCTCCACGCGGACGGTCGCGGGCTGGATCTGCGGGTGGGAATCGAAGTAGGCCCCGACGAGGCCGCCGTAGAACTCCCAGTCGTACTCGGTGTCGGCCGCCGCGTGGACGCCCATGTAACCGCCGCCGGTGGCCACGAAGTTCTCGAAGGCCTTCTGCTGGTCGGCGTTGAGCACGTCACCGGTCGTCGAGAGGAAGACGACGGCGTCGTAGCGCGCCAGGTTGCTGGTGGTGAACTGGCCGGCCTCCTCGGTGGAGTCGACCGTGATGTTGGTGTCCTTGCCGAGCTCCTTGAGCGAGGCGATGCCCTCGGGGATCGAGTCGTGCCGGAAGCCGCCCGTCTTGGAGAAGACGAGGACGCGCTTCGCGGTCCGGTCGACCGGGCTGTTCGAGAGCTCGAACTCGTCGATGTCGTACAGCGCTCCGGCTCCGCCCTTGAAGACCAGGAAGAGTGCCGTGGCCTTCTTCGGTGCGCCGCGCAGCGGCACGTCGATGTCCTGGAAGGTGTCCCAGCTGCCGGTCACCGGGACGGGCGCGGAGCCGAGGATCTTGCCGGTGGGCGATCCGGCCCGCACTTCGAGGAAGCCTCCCGCGCCGGCCGAGGAGGTACGGGCGGTGAGCTTGGTGGAGCCGTCGAGGACGTACGGGGTGAAGGAGATCCAGTCGTCGTTGTGGATGTCGCCGACCGTCCGGCCGCCGTGGGCGCTGGTCTTGCCCGGTGTGGTGATGCCGAAGGAGTCGTCGAAGTGCTCGGCCTGGCGCAGCCGCGGCTGGAGCTTCGCGCCGTCACGGCCGGTCAGTGCGGCCTGGCCGCCGCCGCCACCGTCGGTGTAGGACGCGGAGATCCCGCCGTAGATGTTGGCGTTGGGGTCGTGGCCGCCCTCCATCGCGGTCTTGATGGTGCCTTCGCAGCCGTGCTCGGTGGTGATGTCGTGGCCGTGGCTGTCGTGGCCCAGGGTGAACTTGACCTCGACCTTGGAGCAGTCGATGGTGCCGTCCTCCGGGTCGGTGACGGTCACCTTGAAGGGCACGGCGTCGCCGAACTCGAACGGCTGCCCGTCGGCCGGGGCCTGGAGCACGACGGTGGGCGCGGTGTTGCCGACGGTGATGTGCACGCTCGCCGAGCCGGTGCGTCCCGTCGGGTCCTCGGCGGTCAGGGTGGCGACGTAGGTGCCGTTCTTCTTGTACGTGTAGGTGGGGTTGGCGGCCTTGGAGGTGCCGCCGTCACCGAAGTCCCAGGCGTACGTCAGCGGGTCGCCGTCCCCGTCGGTGGTGCCGGCGGAGGAGAACTTCACCTTGAGGGGGGCGACACCCGAGGTCTTGTCCGAGGATGCCTCGGCGATGGGTGAGCGGCCGCCCGTGGCGTTCTCGATGCGGTACAGCGCCGAGTGCTCGTCACCGCCGAACCAGGAGAGGCCGTAGTCCAGGACGTACAGCGCGCCGTCGGGGCCGAAGGCCATGTCCATGACCTGGGTGCCGGTCCACGGGATGTCGTTGATGGACTGCACGGTGCCGTCGGCGTCCTGCTCGATGCGCTTGATCCACTGGCGTCCGAACTCTCCGGCGAAGAAGTCGCCGTCGTACTCCTCGGGGAACTTCACCGGTGAGTCGAGGTCCGCGTCGTAGCGGTAGACGGGTCCGCCCATCGGGGACTCCGAGCCGGTGCCGAACTCGGGCACGGATCCGCCGTCGTAGGGGATCCACGCGGGCTGGGACGGCGGCAGGTCCACGAGGCCGGTGTTGTGCGCCGAGTCGTTCTTCGGGGCGGCGCAGTCGAAGGCCGGACCGGAGGTCCCGGTCGCGAAGTCGTAGTCGCGGAAGGGGTCGTTGGCGCCGGTGCAGAACGGCCAGCCGAAGTTCCCGGCCTCGGTGATCCGGGCGAACTCCACCTGTCCGGCCGGGCCGCGGTTCGGGTCGGCGGCGCCGGCGTCCGGCCCGTAGTCACCGACGTACAGGACGCCGGTGGCCTTGTCGACGCTGAAGCGGAACGGGTTGCGCAGGCCCATCGCGTAGATCTCGGGGCGGGTCTTGTCCGTGCCGGGCTCGAACAGGTTGCCCTCGGGCACGGTGTACGAGCCGTCGTCGGCGACCTTGATGCGCAGGACCTTGCCCCGCAGGTCGTTGGTGTTGCCCGCGGTGCGGCGGGCGTCGAACGCCGGGTTGCGGTCGGGGCGGTCGTCGAGCGGGGAGAACCCGTCGGAGGCGAACGGGTTGGTGTCGTCACCCGTCGAGAGGTAGAGGTTGCCCTGCGCGTCGAAGTCGATGTCCCCGCCGACGTGGCAGCACATGCCGCGGGTGGCCGGGATGTCGAGGACCTTCTTCTCGCTGGCGTTGTCGAGGGTGCCGTCCTCGTTGAGCACGAAGCGGGAGAGCCGGTTCACGCCGTCGAACTTGGCGAAGTCGGCCGCGGTGCCGTTCTCCGGGGCGTCGCCGGCGGGGGTGTCCAGCGGGGGCGCGTAGTAGAGGTAGACCGCCCGGTTCTCCGCGAAGTCCGGGTCGATCCCGACGCCCTGGAGTCCTTCCTCGTCGTGCGAGTAGACGGGGATGGTGCCGGAGATCCGGGTGTTCCCGGCGCTGTCGGTGATCCGCAGCTCGCCGCTGCGCGAGGTGTGCAGCACGCTGAGGTCGGGGAGCACCGCCAGCGACATGGGTTCGCCGGTCTCGGCTGCGCCCTTGGCCAGGGTGACCTGCTGGAAGTCCTCGGCGGCGTCCTGTGCGGCCGCGGCGCGCGGGGCCTGTGCGGTGGCGGCGGGCGAGGAGCCCAGGGTCAGGGTCGCGGCGGCGAGGAGTCCGCCGGTGAAGAGGGCGATCGTCTTTCGGGCGCGGAGCCGTCTGCTGCTTCTGTGCACGTGCGTCCTCCGGGGGGTGCCGGTTGTTCGGGCGGGTGAGGTCTGCCGTCGCGCGGGGACTGCCGCGCTCGTCATCTGGGCCGTGGGGAGCCCGGTGACGCGAGTCATGTCGTGTACACGTAGGGGACGGTAGCTGTGTTCGTCCGCTACGGATAGGCCTTGCGCAGGAGCTGCGTCGAACTTCTGCCGGGGGAAGGACAAAGGCGGTTCAGGGCATGGCGGACCGTCCCCGGGCCCTGGACGGGGCCGGGCCGGAAGGTACGCCGGTCCCCTCCCGGACGAGGCCGGGGAGGCTCCGGCGGTGCCTGGTCCCGGTCACGGGGCCGGGCGCCGCCGGGCGGTCGGGCCCCGGCCGGGGTCTGCCGGCCGGATGGGTCAGGGCCTGCGGTGAGCCGCCCGGACCGGGCGGCTCACCCCTGCGGGCAAGGCCCTACTCGCCCCCGCCGAACGCCGCGTCGAACGACGCGCTCGGCGGGTCGAAGTCGAACCGCTTCAACGAGGCCAGCGCTTCCGGCGCCCCCGTCAGCCGGTCCATGCCCGCGTCCTCCCACTCCACGGAGACCGGGCCTTCGTAGCCGATGGACCGCAGCATCCGGAAGACGTCCTCCCAGGGCACGTCGCCGTGGCCCGCCGAGACGAAGTCCCAGCCGCGCCGCGGATCGCCCCACGGCAGATGGGAGCCGAGACGCCCGTTGCGGCCGTCGAGGCGCTTGCGGGCCTCCTTGCAGTCCACGTGGTAGATCCGGTCCCGGAAGTCGTACAGGAAACCGACCGGGTCCAGGTCCTGCCACACGAAGTGGCTCGGGTCGAAGTTCAGCCCGAACGCGGGCCGGTGGCCCACGGCCTCCAGGGCGCGGTGCGTGGTCCAGTAGTCGTACGCGATCTCGCTCGGGTGCACCTCGTGGGCGAAGCGCACCCCCTCGGCGTCGAAGACGTCCAGGATCGGGTTCCACCGCTCCGCGAAGTCCTCGTAGCCGCGTTCGATCATGTGCGGCGGGACCGGCGGGAACATCGCGACCAGGTGCCAGATCGAGGACCCGGTGAAGCCGATGACCGTGTCGACGCCGAGGGCGGCGGCGGCGCGGGCGGTGTTCTTGATCTCCTCGGCGGCCCGTCGGCGTACGCCCTCGGGCTCCCCGTCCCCCCAGATGCGGGCGGGCAGGATGCCCTGGTGGCGCTCGTCGATCGGACTGTCGCAGACGGCCTGCCCGACCAGGTGGTTGGAGATGGCCCAGCACTTGAGGCCGTACGTGTCGAGGAGCTGGCGCCGGCCCTCGATGTAGCCGGGGTCCGCGAGGGCCTTGTCGACCTCGAAGTGGTCTCCCCAGCAGGCGAGTTCGAGACCGTCGTAGCCGAAGTCCCGGGCGAGCCGGCAGACCTCCTCCAGGGGCAGGTCGGCCCACTGGCCGGTGAAGAGGGTGAAGGGACGGGGCATGCGCGGAACCTCCTAGAAGGGGACCGGGGTGTGTACGGAGTTCTTCGCGGCGCTCTCCTCGACGGCGGCGAGCACCCGCTGGACCTGGAGCCCGTCGGCGAAGGAGGGCACCGGGGCGCCCCCGTCGACGATGGTGCGCACCACGTCACGGGCCTGGTGGACGAAGGTGTGCTCGTAGCCCAGACCGTGCCCCGGCGGCCACCACGCCTCCAGGTAGGGGTGCTGGGGTTCGGTGACGAGGATCCGGCGGAAGCCGGCGCTGGTGGCGGGTTCGGTCTGGTCGTGGAAGGAGAGTTCGTTGAGCCGTTCCAGGTCGAAGGCGATCGAGCCCAGCTCTCCGTTGATCTCCAGCCGCAGCGCGTTCTTGCGGCCCGCCGCCATCCTGGTCGCCTCGAAGGACGCCAGCGCGCCGGACGCCAGACGCCCTGTGAAGAGGGTGGCGTCGTCGACAGTGACCGCCCCCCGCGCGGCACTGTCCGCGGCGCCGGAGAGCCCGGCGGCGGCACCGGCGAGCACGGGCCTCTCCCGTACGAAGGTCTCGCTCACCGCCGAGACCCCGACCAGCGGTTCCCCGGCCAGGTACTGGGCGAGGTCGACGATGTGCGCGCCGAGGTCGCCGAGCGCGCCGGATCCGGCGCGCTCGCGTTCGAGCCGCCAGGTGAGCGGCGACTCGGGGTCCACCAGCCAGTCCTGGAGGTAGGTGGCCCGTACGTGCCGCAGCCTGCCGAGCCGGCCTTCCTCGATCATGGTGCGGGCGTAGGTGAGGGCGGGCACCTTGCGGTAGTTGAAGCCGACCATCGCCACCTGCCCCCGGGCCGCCGCCCGCTCCGCGGCCTCCACCATGGCCTCCGCCTCGGCGACCGTGTTGGCGAGCGGTTTCTCGCACAGCACGTGCTTGCCCGCTTCGAGGGCGGCGATGGCGATCTCCGCATGGCTGTCGCCCGGCGTGCAGATGTCCACCAGCTGCACGTCGTCCCGGGCTATCAGGGCGCGCCAGTCGGTCTCCGCCGCCGCCCATCCGTGCCGGGCGGCGGCGGCCTCGACGGCCGTACGGTCGCGTCCGCATATCGCGGCCAGAGCGGGTCTCACCGGCAGGTCGAAGACGTGTCCCGCGGTGCGCCACCCCTGGGAGTGGGCGGCGCCCATGAACGCGTATCCGACCATGCCGACACCGAGTGTCGCCGTGGGCGGCGGTGCCTCGGTCTCCTGCTCCGTCTCTTCCCTACGGGCCATGCGGACTTCCTCCTCGTCGGTGGTTCGGTGGCTGCGGTGGTGCGGGATCAGCTGAAGCCCGTCGGCAGGTACTGGTCGATGTTCTCCTTGGTGACCACGGCCGAGTACAGGGTCAGCGAGGTCGGGATCTCCATCTCGGAGAGCCCGGCGATCCCCTTGCTCTGGCCGAGGGCGCGCGCCAGGTCGATCGCGGACGCGGCCATCGTCGGCGGGTAGAGCACGGTGGCCTTCAGGACGCTGTTGTCGGCCTTGATGGCGTCCATGGCGGACTTCGCACCGGCGCCGCCGACCATGATGAACTCGTCGCGGCCGGCCTGCTGGATGGCCCGCAGCGCGCCCACGCCCTGGTCGTCGTCGTGGTTCCACAGGGCGTCGAACTGCTTCTGCGCCTGGAGGAGCTGCGCCATCTTGGCCTGGCCCGACTCCACGGTGAAGTCGGCGGCCTGACGGGCCACCAGCTTGATGTTGGAGTAGTTCTTGAGGGCGTCGGCGAATCCCTGGCTGCGCTGCTTGGTGAGCTCCAGGTTGTCGATCCCGGCGAGCTCGACGACCTTGGCGTTCGCCTTGTCCTTGAGCTGCTCGCCGATGTAGTGGCCGGCGTTGAGGCCCATGCCGTAGTTGTCGCCGCCGACCCAGCAGCGGTAGGCCTGCGGCGAGGCGAAGATGCGGTCCAGGTTGACGACCGGGATGCCGGCCCTCATGGCCTCCAGACCGACCTGGGTGAGCGCCTTGCCGTCGGCGGGCAGGACGACGAGTACGTCGACCTTCTTGTTGATGAGGGTCTTGACCTGGCCGATCTGGGCGGCGGTGTCGTTGGAGCCCTCGGTGATCTCCAGGGTCACCTCGGGGTACTTCTCGGCCCGCGACTTGGCGTTGACGTTGATCGCGTTGAGCCATCCGTGGTCCGCCTGGGGACCGGCGAAGCCGATGGTGACGGGCGTGCCCGGCTTGTCGTCGGCGGCGGGCTGGTTGCTCTGCGCGGGCGCCTTCTCCTTGGGCTCGTTGCTGGTACAGGCGGTGAGGAAGGCTCCCGCGGAGACGGCCGCGGTGCCGAAGAGCAGTCCTCTGCGGCTGGTTTCTGGCATGGCTGTGGAACCCTTCATCCGGTGTGACGCGTACGGAACAGCGGGTGGGTGATCGGTGCGGGGGGGTGCCGGCGCTCTCCTGCCGGACGGCTCAGGTCTCGCCGCCGCGCAGGGTGCGGCGCTGGACGAGGACCGCGGCGACGATGATGGCGCCCTTGGCGATCTGCTGGACGTCGCTCTGCAGGTTGTTGAGCGCGAAGATGTTGGTGATCGTGGTGAAGACCAGCACGCCGAGCACGGAGCCGACGATGGTTCCCCGGCCGCCGCTGAGGAGGGTGCCGCCGATGATCGCGGCGGCGATGGCGTCGAGTTCGTACAGGTTGCCGTTGGTGTTCTGGCCCGACCCGGACAGGATGACGAGCATGAAGGCGGCGATCCCGCAGCAGAGGCCGGAGAGCAGGTAGAGGTAGAGGCGCTGGCGGCGTACGTCGATGCCGGCGAGCCGTGCCGCCTCCGCGTTGCCGCCGACGGCGACCGTACGGCGTCCGAACGTCGTCCGGTTGAGGATCAGCCAGCCGGCCACGGTGACCGCGGCGAAGACCAGGACCAGGGGCGGGATGCCCAGGACGTAGCTGTCGGGCAGGCCGAGGTCGAGCACCGACTGGACGGTGACGATCTGTGTCTTGCCGTCCGTGATCTGGAGGGCCAGGCCGCGCGCCGAGGCGAGCATGGCGAGCGTCGCGATGAACGGGACCATGCCGCCGTACGCGATCAGCACCCCGTTGACGAGCCCCGCGGCGAGCCCGACGACCACCGCGGTGAACAGGATGCCCGCGAAGCCGAAGCCCTGGGTGGCGAGGGTCGTCGCCCAGACGGAGGCGAGGGCGACCATCGCGCCGACGGACAGGTCGATGCCGCCGCTGATGATCACGAACGTCACGCCGACGGTGACGACCCCGATGACCGAGGACTGCGTGAGGATGAGCTGGAGGTTGCCGGTGTCCAGGAACGCGTCGGGTTCGGTGAAGCCGCCGACGGCCACCAGGACGGCGAGGACGCCGAGCAGCGAGAGGTTGCGGACGTCGGCGCGCAGGCCGAGTGCGCGCAGGCCGCCGCCCTTCTTCCGGACGGGCGCGGTCGCGGGGCCGGTCACGGCCCCCTTCTCGGGCCCGTGGTGCTGCGCCGGCGGTGCGGGCTGTGTCATGACGTCGGGCTCCCTTCCATGACGAGGTCGAGTACACGGTGCTCGTCGAGCTCCCTGGCATCGGCCGTGTGGACGACACGGCCTTCCCGGAGCACCAGCACCCGGTCGGCGAGGCCCAGGACTTCGGGCACTTCGCTGGAGACGAGCAGAACGGCGAGGCCTTCGTCGGCCAGCCGGCGGATCACGGCGTAGAGCTCGGCGCGGGCGCCGACGTCGACACCGCGGGTGGGTTCGTCGAGCAGCAGGACCCGGCAGCCTCGCAGCAGCCAGCGGGCCAGGACCGCCTTCTGCTGGTTGCCGCCGGAGAGTGTGCGGACGGCCGCGTCCGGGTTGTCGGGCCGCAGGGAGAGTTCGCGGGTCGCGGTCCTGGCGGCCTCCCGCTCGGCGCCCCGGTCGAGCCAGCCGGCGCGGGCGAAGCGGGAGAGGGAGGAGACCGAGACGTTGCGGGTGACGGATTCCGTCAGCAGCAGCGCCTGCGCCTTGCGTTCCTCGGGTGCCAGGCCGATCCCGGCGGCCACGGCGGACCGGACACTGCCCGCGCGCAGGGGTGTCCCGTCGACGAGGACGCGGCCCGCGGTGGGTTTGCGGGCGCCGTACACGGTCTCCAGGATCTCGGAGCGTCCGGAGCCGACGAGCCCGGCCAGGCCGACGATCTCGCCGGGCCTCAGCTCCAGGTCGACCGGCTCGAACTCCCCCTTGCGGCACAGTCCTTCGACCGTCAGGACCGGGGCGGCGGTGGCCCGGTCCCCGGGGTCGGACCGCGGGGGGAAGACGTACTCGACGTTGCGGCCGGTCATCATGGCGACGACGTCGCGCGTGGGTGTGGACTTGGCGGGGAGCCCCACCGCGACGGCCCGGCCGTCCTTGAGCACGGTCACCCGGTCCCCGATGCGGCGGATCTCCTCCAGCCGGTGCGAGATGTAGACGACGGCCACGCCGTCGGCGGTGAGCCCGTCGACGATGCGGAAGAGGTTGTCGACCTCGTCGGGGTCGAGGGCGGCGGACGGCTCGTCCATCACGATGAGCCGTACCTCGTGGGACAGGGCCCGCGCCATGGACACGATCTGCTGGTGGGCGGCGGACAGGTCGCCGACCAGCCGGGCCGGGTCGATCTCCGGGTGCCCGAGCCGCTTCAGCAACGCGGCGGCCTCGGTGCGGGCCTGACGGGTGCGCACGACGAAGCCCGCGCTGGTCGGCTCGTGCCCGAGGAAGACGTTCTCCGCGACCGACAGCCCTTCCACCAGGTCGAGTTCCTGGTAGATGGTGGCGATCCCCAGCCGCATCGCGGTGATCGGCGAGGACAGCTGGACGGCCTCGCCGCGCCAGGTGATGGCGCCGTCGTCGGGCTGGTGGGCCCCGGCCAGCACCTTGATGAGGGTGGACTTGCCGGCGCCGTTCTGGCCGAGGAGGCAGTGGACTTCGCCGGCCAGCACCTCCAGGTCCACGCCGTCCAGGGCGCGCACTCCGGGGAACGACTTGGTGATGCCGGACATCGTGAGCAGGGGTGGTTCTGGTGCCATGACGAATCCCCTCGGCGAACGAGGTCTTCCCTGTCCGAGCGCGAGCGGGAGCCAGGGAGGGCCGGTGAGCGGGCAGGGCGCAGTGCCGGCGGTGCCGTACTGCTGACGGAACTGCTGGATGGTGGCGCTGTGTGCGTGCTGTGCGGTTCTGCGGGCGGGGCCCGGGACGGGCTGCTTACGGAGGTGACTGCGGAACGCGTGCCGAACGGCGCGCCGGCCCGGACATCAGGCCGGCGAGAACAGGTGGTCGCTGATGAGCCTGGCCGCGCCGGTCACTCCGGCGACGGGCCCCAGCTCACCGAGGACGATGGGGAGGTTGCCCGTGGCCAGCGGCAGGGACTGCCGGTAGACCTGGGTGCGGACACTGGCCAGCAGGTTGTGGCCGAGCCCGGTCACCCCGCCGCCGATCACGACGAGGCCCGGGTTGAAGAAGCTGACGAGTCCGGCGATGACCTGGCCGACCCGGTTGCCGCCCTCGCGGATCAGGTCCAGCGCGGTGGGGTCACCGGCGGCAGCGGCGGCGGCCACGTCGGCGGCCGAGAGCTTCCCGGTCACCTCCAGCCGGGCCGACAGTTCCGTGGACCGGCCGGCGCGGGCGGCGTCCTCCGCGTCGCGGGCGAGGGCCGCGCCGCTGAAGTGGGCCTCCAGGCAGCCCCGGTTGCCACAGGCACAGGCGCGCCCGTCCGGTTCCACCTGGATGTGCCCTATGTCTCCGGCGCTGCCCGTCGTACCGCGGTAGACCTCCCCGCCGACGACGATGCCGCAGCCGATACCGGTGCCGATCTTGACGCAGAGGAAGTCGCCCACGGACCGGGCGACGCCCGCGTGCTGCTCCCCGAGCGCCATCAGGTTCACGTCGTTGTCCACCATGACCGGGCAGCCCAGTTCCTGGCTGAGCGCCTCACGGACCGGGAAGCCGTCCCAGCCCGGCATGATCGGCGGTGCGACCGGGACGCCCTCGGGGAAGCGGACGGGCCCCGGTACGCCTATGCCCGCGCCCGCGTAGCCCTCGGCGAGGCCGGACGCGCGGAGCTTGGCCGCCATCGCCAGGACCTGCTCGAAGACCGCGACGGGCCCTTCCCGTACGTCCATCGGATGGTTGAGGTGGCCGAGGACCTCCAACTCCGCGTTGGTGACGGCGACATCGACGGATGTCGCACCGATGTCCACGCCGAGGAAGCGGAGTCCGGGGGCGAGCCGGATGTTGTGGGAGCGCCGGCCGCCGCGGGAGGCGGCGAGTCCGTCGGCCACGACGAGTCCGGTCTCCAGCAGCCGGTCCACCTCGACGGCGAGCTTGGAGCGGGAGAGGTCGACCTGGTCCCCCAGCTGTGCGCGGGAGTTGGGCCCTCCGTCACGCAACAGCCGGAGCAGTCGCGCCTGGTGCGTGTTCGCGGGTCGTGCCGTCATACGTCTCACGCGTCCCTCCCCGCCACATCGGCCAGTCCGTCGGGCTTTCGAGGGGAACGTAGCAGCGGTTCACCGGAGTGGGAAGAAGTTGAGCACGAATCCGCTCCAACTTTCTCCACACTCAGGACAAAGATGCGCCTCGGGGAGGCGCCGCCCGCCCGTGCGGGTGTCCGGCGGGTGGTCCCGGGGAGGCCGCCGGCACCGCGGGCCCGCCCTCCTCAGGGCCCGGCCGGCCTGATCCGGGAGCTCCGGGTGCGGTGAGGCGTCACGGCTCCCGCCGTGCGCCCGACGGGCCGGCCGGCGCCCCGGGGAAACGGCCGGGATCCGGAGGGGCTGCGCGGCGGACGCGGCCGGGGCACCCGGGCCGGACACGGAGGAGGAGGCCGGGGCGTGGTGCCCCGGCCTCCTCCTCCGGCCTGCGGCCGGACCTGACGCACCCGTGCGGGATCAGGCCTGGTCGCGCTGGTGATACGTCTGGCGGGTGTGCTCGGTGTGCGCCCGCATGATCTCGGTCGCCCGCTGCTCGTCCCTGGAGGCGATGGCCGCGATCAGCTCTCGGTGCTCGACCCAGGACCGGGTGCCGCGCGTGCGGGCCACCGGCGTGTAGTACCAGCGGACGCGGCGGTCCACCTGGGCCGCCAGCTCCGCCAGCACGACGTTGCCGGCCAGCTCCATGACCTTGGCGTGGAAGGCGGCGTTCGTGGCGACGGCCAGGTCGACGTCGTCCGCCGCGATGGCCCGCTCGCCCCGGGAGCACAGCTCCTCCAGGGCCTCGATGCCCGGCCGCCCCGCGTGCGCGGCGGCCAGCCGGGCGGCCTCCGCCTCCAGCAGGGTGCGGACCGACAGCAGCTGGTCCGCCTCCTCCTCGGTGGGTTCGTGGACGAACGCGCCCTGCGCGGGGCGCAGATCGACCCAGCCCTCGGTGTTCAGCCGCTGGAGCGCCTCGCGGACCGGCTGCCGGGAGACCCCCAGATGTCCCGCCAGCTCGCTCTCGACCAGGTGCTGGCCGGGCCTGAGAGCGCGCGTGGTGATCAGCTCCAGGAGTGCCTCGTAGACCCGTTCGCGCAAGGGCCCGGGCCGCTCCAGCTTCGGCACCGTTCCTTGCGGCAGTCCTGCGGACAACATCGCGTTCCCCCTCCGGGCGCCGGCAATTGCCTATCGTCTACAGTCTACCGAGCGCAATGCCGCACCGGAGTGCCTCAGGGACAGCGGATCACCTGGCCCGCGTACGAGAGGTTCCCGCCGAAGCCGAAGAGCAGGGCCGGAGCGCCGCTCTCGACCTCACCCCGCTCGACCAGCTTGGACAGCGCCATGGGGATCGAGGCGGCCGAGGTGTTGCCGGAATCCACCACGTCGCGGGCGATGACCGCGTTGACCGCGCCGATCTTCCGGGCGACGGGTTCGATGATCCTCAGGTTGGCCTGGTGCAGCACCACCGCGGCGAGGTCCTCGGGTGTGACGCCCGCCCGTTCGCACACCTTGCGGGCGATGGGCGGGAGTTGCGTGGTGGCCCAGCGGTAGACGGACTGGCCCTCCTGCGCGAACCGCGGGGGCGTGCCCTCGATCCGTACGGCGTTGCCCATCTCGGGCACCGAGCCCCACAGGACGGGCCCGATGCCGGGCCTGTCACCCCCGTCGGGGTCGGCGGTGACGACGGCGGCCCCCGCACCGTCCCCCATCAGGACGCAGGTGGAACGATCCGTCCAGTCGACGATGTCCCCCATCTTGTCGGCGCCGATGACCAGGGCCCGGGTGGCCGCTCCGGCACGGACGGCGTGGTCGGCGGTGGCCAGCGCGTGGGTGAACCCGGAGCAGACCACGTTGATGTCCATCACGGCCGGCGAGCCCATGCCCAGCCGCGCGGCGACGCGGGCGGACATGCTCGGCGAGCGGTCGACGGCCGTGGAGGTGGCGACGAGGACCAGGTCGATGTCGGAGGGCTGGAGGCCGGCCGACGCGAGCGCCTTGGCCGCCGCGTGCGCCGCGAGTTCGTCCACCGGTTCGTCGGGGCGGCCCACGTGCCGGGTCCTGATGCCGACCCGGCTGGTGATCCACTCGTCACTGGTGTCGACCATGGCCGCCAGGTCGCTGTTGGTGAGGACCTTGGCAGGCTGGTAGTGGCCGAGCGCCACGACACGTGAGCCGGTCATGTACGGGTTCCCCTCGCTACGTTTGGCAGGAACTATCAAGTCTTGGTTGCTACCGACCGGTACAAGGGCACCTAACCCCACAGGAATCCGGGCCCGAGGTTGGAGCGTCTCGAACAGCTTCCCGGGAACTTTCGCGGACACACGGCGGCCACGCCGCAATCAGGGACGGACAAAGCGCCCGCCGTCACAAGTATTGACCCCACTGAGGGCATACTGTAGACAATATGCTGTCGGCGTGAGGCCGTCACCCGGGCCCGCACCCGGCGGCGCCGTACGCCGCGACGGTCGGCCCGCCTCCCGCGCGGGGACGACGTCGAGGGGTCACCTCCCCGCACGACGACCCGGTGGCCCGTGGCAACCTCTGTATCAAGGGCCGTTTCGGCTTCCACCACGTACAGAATCGGGATTGACGGCTATGGGACGGGTCACCGAGCGCCGCCGCACCATCCGCATCCGGGACGGGGCCGTCACGACCCGCCCCGACACCCTCGTCGCCGAGGAGCCCCTGGAGATCCGGCTGAACGGCAGGCCGCTCGCCATCACGATGCGCACCCCGGGCGACGACTTCGCGCTCGCCGCGGGCTTCCTGGTGAGCGAGGGCGTGATCGGTGAGGGCCCGGAGGTGCAGTCGATCGTGTACTGCGCCGGGGCGACGGCGGACGGCGTGAACACGTACAACGTGGTGGACGTGAAGCTCGCCCCCGGCGTCGTGGTCCCCGACATCACGCTGGAGCGCAACGTCTACACCACGTCGTCCTGCGGGCTGTGCGGCAAGGCGAGCCTCGACGCGGTGCGCACCACGACCCGCCACCCGGTCGCCGACACTCCCCCGGTCCGGGTGACGCCCGCCCTGCTCGCCGCCCTCCCCGACCGGCTGCGCGACGCGCAGCGGGTGTTCGACCGGACCGGTGGCCTGCACGCCGCGGCGCTGTTCTCCACCGAGGGCGAACTGCTCGACATCCGGGAGGACGTGGGCCGCCACAACGCGGTCGACAAGCTGGTGGGACGCGCCCTCACCGACGACCGGCTGCCGCTCTCGCAGTCCATATTGCTGGTCTCGGGGCGCGCGTCCTTCGAGTTGGCGCAGAAGGCGGTGATGGCGGGCATCCCGGTGCTGGCGGCGGTCTCGGCGCCCTCGTCGCTGGCCGTGGACCTCGCGGCCGAGAGCGGGCTGACCCTCGTCGGTTTCCTGCGGGGCCCGTCGATGAACGTGTACGCGGGTGACCACCGCATCGCCCTGGAGGCGACGGCCGACCGGGGCTGAACCCCCGGGAACGGGGCGGGAGTCCGGCCGACGGGGAGCACCCCGCGCCAGCCGGACCTTCTCCTGCGCGGCGCGGCTCAGGCGCCCACGGCACCGTCCTTCACCGCGGACACGAACGACGCCCAGCCGTTCGTCCCGAAGGTGAGCGCGGGGCCGTGCGGGCGCTTGCTGTCACGGACGGGGACGACGGCGGCGAAGTCGTCGGAGACCTCGACGCACTCGCCGCCGTCCGAGTTGCTGTAGGAACTCTTGCGCCAGGTAACCGCGTTCAGGTCGAGGGATCGCACCGTACTTCCTCCAACAGGCTCAATACGAACTTCCGCGACTCGGCAGGGGATAGCGCCAGGTCACGCACCGCATCGTAGGCACGTTGGAGCCGATCCACCGGCTGGTTCGCCTCGATGAGGTCGCCCCTGTAGGCGTTCTCCGTGTACGCGACGGTACGCCCATCTGGAAGCCGCAGGAACATCAGCGCCGTACTGTCCAAGCCATAAGGCCCCGCGCTGAACGGAAGTACGTGAAGCGTCACGTTCTCCCGGGAGCCGAGCTCCCCCAGGTATTCCAACTGTCGTCGCCACTCGGCCACATCCCGCAAGGGCGTCCGGAGCACAGCCTCCGAGACGATCGTGCGGAACGGTGGCGAGTCGTCCCCCACCAGTAGTTCTCGTCGCCCCATCCGCGCCTCGACCTGCTGCTCCAACGCCTCGCCCTTGGTGCCACCCGCCGCCAGAACCTCCCGCGCGTACCCCGGCGTCTGCAACAGCCCCGGCAGCACGCTCACCGCGAAGTGCCACAGGCTGGTCGCCTCCGCCTCCAGCGCCATGTAGCGCTGGTACCGCTCCTTGAACTGCGACTGGTCGCCGATCGCGAGCTCCCACATGGCCAGCAGCAGACCCGGCGTCCCGTAGTACTGGTCCAGGGCCTGCACGACCTCCGGGCCGCCGACCGTCTCGCCCTTCTCCATCTTGCCGAACAGCGACCAGTCCCAGCCGAGCCGTTCGCCGAGCTGGCGCAGACTCTCCCCGCGCTCGGTGCGCAGGTGCCGGAGCTCCTCCGCGAACCGTGCCCGTGGTTCCTTGCTGCGGCCTGTGACCGCCCGCCTCGTCGGCATCGTGCCCTCCGTGGAACGTGTGGAACGTGACTCGTACGCCGGGGAAGCACATCCCGCCCTCGGTGTGTCACGGCCTCGACCTGGCCATTCTCGTAACGAGCCCCTCACGCACCGTATTTCGCAGGGGTGTGGCCAAGCGGAGGAATCCGCGAAAGAACAACCGAAGGAAGCCATCATGACGCTGCCGCCGAAGCCGCCCCTCCCCCGCAGGACGCCCAGGAACCAGGAGGCCGTCGCCGCGCGCGACGCCCTGGCCGCGGCACTGCGCGTCGCGGGCATCCAGCTCCCGGCGATGAACGTGCGTACCCCGTGGCCGGACGCGGAGGACGGCGCGCGGCCGGCCCGGTACGCGCTGATCCATCTCGGCGTCTGCTCGGCCCCTGTCGCACAGGCTCTCGCCACGGTGATCAGGAACGGAGCGGCCGGGTGACAGGAGAGGACGAGCCTCCCGTCGGGGCGGCCGTGCACGACGGCGGCAGCGGCCGGGTGGGTCTGGTGATGGGCCACGACGGCCCGTACCTCCAGCTCCGCCCGCTCGGCGGCGGCCGCGAGTGGGACGCGGACCCGGCCCGCCTACGGCCGCTCGGCGCGGCCGAGTTGTTGAGCGCTCGCGTCGCCGAGGCCAATGCCCGCAGCCGCGCCTCCCTCGGGCTCGGCGGCATACGGGGCTCCCCGGACACCGACGGGGCCGAGGACCCCGGACGATGACCCGGCATCCGCGAACCGCCGCCTCACCACTTGCACCCGGCGGGTCACCGGGTCAGCGTCGCCTGGCACTCCTCGCACCGCCGCACCGCCTGCCGGTCGGTGTTCCCTTCCGTCGCGGTGGCCGGACAGCTGTCGCCCAGCCGGTCCCAGAGTCCTTTCGGAGGCGCCGGGATCCAGCCCCAGCGCGGGGCGGTCACCAGCTCTTCGACGAGGTGGGCGCACGCCCCGGGAACGTGTGCGTACCGCGTCGGCGAGATCAGGATCGTGTCGGCGGGGAAGCGCCGCCACTCCTGTCGGGGTGAGGGCGTGGGCCGCGCCGTCGGGGCCGATCCGTCGGCCGGACACGCGCAGCCCATCCCGCTGACCAGATCGCACCGTTCGCAGCGCTGTTCCTTCATGACCCGACCTCGTTCCCACCTGGCGCCCGGCTCCATAACGTAGGCGACCTTCTTCCCGCATCACGCGGACCGCGACCGACGGAACACCCGGACGGGCGGGCTGTCGCCGTCCGTCATCCGCGCGCGGATCCCGTACCGGGGAGGGGTCGGGCGGCCTCCGCGTGCCCGGGATACCGGG
>NZ_JBHVQX010000034.1:0-87828 GCF_042886395.1 Streptomyces sp. NPDC058008
GGGGGTGTGGGCGGTGAAGACCTGCGTGCCGGCGGTGTGGGTGAGGCGGGCGCCGGACGGGAAGCGGATCTGGGCGGTGCCGTTGGGGAGGGGGGTCCAGGCGGTTATGGGGGTGTGGGGGAGGCCTGCGAGTTGGGCTTCGTAGTGGGCGCGTATTTGGGTGTCGGTGATGAACTCGGGGGCGGGGGCTGTCCGGGCGGGGAGGGCGGCGCGCGGGGTGGGCTTGGTGGTGGTCTTGCGCGTGCGGGTCTTCGTGCTGCGGCTCACGGGTGGTCTCCGTCCGGTGGGTCGTGCGGGTCAGTGCTGGTGGTGCCGTGGCCGTGCTGGGAGGCGCAGATCATGGCGAGCGCGATGACTCCCAGCACGGCGGCGATGAGCGCGGGGGCGGTAGGCCAGGTCACGTGGTGGCGGCCCTGCCGGTGTCGTTGAGTTCAGGGGCCAGCCACCGGGCGACTTTCGACCGGGCTTCCATGTCGAGGACCAGGGCTACAGGGCGTCCGTCCTCGTCGATGCAGCCGATGGTGAGGATCTGCTCCTCTTCCGGGGCGGGTTCCATGGCGACGTCGAACCGGGAGACGACGAGCGGGTTCGGGCCCTTCGAGAGCGGTGGCCGGACCGCGCCCCGGCTGAGCTTGTCGGCCATGCGGGCGAGGACGTCGCGGGCCGACTCCCATCCAAGGGCGTCGCGGCCGGAGGCGGCACGGCGTTGTTCGCGGTCTCCTACTGCGTCGATGGCCTCGTGCAGCACCTCGACGCAGTAGGCGTCGACCAGTTCCTCGGGGGTGCTGCCCGCGTTCGCAGCGTCGTTGAAGCTGATCGCGGCGAGCAGGTTGTAGCGGGCGTTCTCGTTCATCGGGTGTTCCTGTCTGTGTCGGTGGTGCTGGGGGCGATGGCTGCGCCGATTGCGGCGCCGATCGCGGCCATGACGATGAGGTAGGCGATCCAGGTGATGGAGCCGAGCAGCAAGATGACGACAGATGTGCTCATCGGGCCGTCTCCCAGGCGTTGTGGGTGGTGGCGACGCGCTGGGCCCAGTCGTAGGCCCGCCAGTCGGTGATCTGGGCGCGGTACCCGGACAGGTAGGCGGCCGAGTAGGTGGTGCCGGAGACGGTGGGGTCGGTCATCCACTCCAGGCGGGCTTCGAGGGTGTCGAGGGAGTCCCCGTCGTGGAGGGCGTCGTAGGCGACGGCCCGGCCGTGGGCGTGGTCGGGGTCGCCCGGGTTGTCGAGGGTGTCGAGGGCGATGGTGAGGATGCTCATGGCGGTGGGGTCCTGTTCCGGGTCGGTGGTCAGGCGGCGGATTCGGCGGCCTGCTCGGCAGCGGCCGTAGCGCGGTCCTGCCCGTCGCAGTACGGGCACGGGGCGGTGATGTCGCGGTGGAACCTGTGTCCGGCGGCGTATCCCTGCTGGCGGCGCAGGCTCAGGTCTTCGAAGGGGATCTCTTTGGTGCCGGTCGTGAGGCTGCCGTGGCCGTGGCAGGTGAGGCAGAAGCCGTTGGCGTCGGTGCAGCCGAAGCGGCGCTCGCGGCTGTCGGCGGTCTGCGCGGCGCGAAGGAGCGCGCCGATGACCTCCGAGGTGGTCGGCGGGCGCTCCCCGAAGACGGGGGTGGTGGTGGCCCAGTTGGAGACGTGCTCGATGTAGTCCGGGACCTCGTGGCCGTCGGCGATCTCCGTGTACGACGGCGGGGTCGGAAGGCTGTCGGACAGGATGCGGATCGCGGTCATGGTCGGGGCGGAGGCGCCGATGATGGCGAGCGAGGTGACCTCGTCGTTGTAGAACGCGTCGGGGATGCCGCCTTCGGCCATGAGGTAGATGGCGGCGGCGACGTCGACGGCGCCGGTGGTTCGGTTGATGAACTGGTCGCCGGTGTGGAGGCCGTCGGTGTGGATGAGGTCGGCGGCGCGGCGCAGGGCAACCCCGGCGGCGAAAGTGGTGGCGGTCATGGGTGTCTCCCGGTTTGGCGGTGGTGGAGGGGGCTGTTCACCCGGCCCCGAGGGGCTACTGCGCACCCTGTGGGTGTGGTGCTCGACTCGGGGCCGGGGTGTTCCCGCCCCTGCCTCCTCGCGAAAGGCAGGGACGAGAGTTGGGGGTCAGTCCTCGACGGGCCGGGGGTGTTCGTCGGCGCAGTCGGGGCACTGGAGGCGGCCGAGGTTGTAGCCGTCGGATTCCTCGGTGACGAGGGCGTCGGGGGCGTCGGCGTCGAAGATGCGGGTGCAGTAGCAGGCCTGGCAGGCGCACTTGCGGATGTCGTTGTGCCGGACGCCGGTGATGCCGGTGATGGCGATCAGGGAGGCCATGAGGGTTTCGTACTCGTTGGCGTTGGCGGTGTTGTCGGCCTGGGCGAGGAGGTAGTCGACGAGGTCCTGCGTGCCGGTGGGGAGGGTGTCGTAGTTGACGGTGGACCGGTTTTGGGTGTGCGTCATCACGGCGTGGCCCATGGCGGACTCCTGGTGTGGGTACTCCGGGAGGGTGTGTGCCGTCCCGTTGTCGGTGAAACCACAGTACCCTTTAACGTCTGGCATACGCAAGACGTTGCGCGGTATTCGGGCATGCAAAAGCCCCCCACCTACGGGCTGGGGGCCCAAGATGAGGGGCAGTCAGGGGTGCGGCCGCAGCCGGCGGGTCAGGTCGCGGCAGGCTTGCGGGCGACGCGATCACCGTGCGCCATGAGGATGTCGGAGTACGACACGTAGACCTTGCGCCGGTAGTGCTCGGTGTACAGCCCGTCCGCTTCGATCCATCCGGCGATGTCATCGAGGGTCACGGGATAGCCGGTCTCGGCGAGCTGCCCTCGCACGTCCTGGAGGGTCATCATGTCGCTGGCAACGGAGTACGGAACGATGACTTGCATGGCCACGGGCGCTCCCGGCGTCGGCTTGGCCGTCGTTCGCAGCTCCGGCGGCCGATACAGGGGTTGGACTCAGAGAGTCCGGTTGTGCTTGTGATGTGCGTGATGTGTGGTGCTAGTAGGTAGACAGCTAAAGGGCCCGTCAGGTTGCACGAACTGACAGGGCACTTTTCGATGCGATGTAGTGGTGCGCCAGCTGCTGGAGCGTCCAGGAGTGGGAGACGCCATCGTCATCTACGCAGTAGTGGTTCACGCAGGACGCCTTCCCCGATTCGTCCCGCCAATACAGGCCGAAGCACCGGCACTGGGGGCAGGGGTGCTTACGGATGACGGCGGTGTCGCCCATGGCGATGGCGTGCTCAAGGCCTTGCCGGTAGATGAGGGCCTCGCGGGCCTGCTGGCGTTCCTCGTCGAGGTCGGCGGTGCGTTCCCGCGCCCATTCGTAGACCCGGTCGACGGACCCGCGGTAGGGGCCGGCAGCAGGGTCGGCGGCCCGGGTGTGCTGCTCGACTTCGGCGACGGCGGCGCGCATGTAGTCGAGGGTGCCGAGGTTGATGGGTGCGGGGGGTTCGGCTTGGGTGGCGGTGCGCCCGGTGGGGTCGGGGCTGCGGCGTTGATGCTGGGTGAACTCCGCCGCGAGGAGGCGGAGCCTGCGTCCTGTGGTGTCGTCGTCTCCCGGCATTGGTGTCCCCGTCCCCTCGATTCCGGCCAGGGGCGCGGTGCGTGACGGTGTGTGAGCCGGGCGCGCGCCGGTGGCCGGAGGTTGTCACTCCGGGTTATTCCGGACGCCTCAGTGTGCCACGATCCGGTCGGTTGTTGAACGGAAAGTTTTAGATGATCAACACTGCGTGGGGGTCCGGATCACGTCTGCCCAGCTCATCCGTGCAATTGCAGGGGCATATTCACAGACTGTTTGGTGCGTTCCGCAGCCCCTCGATCATGCCCGTAAGGTGCTGGAACTCGTCCTGCCCGATGAGACCTTCGGCGAGGGATCCCTCGAGCATGAGGCGGGTGAGGTCCAGGGTGGCCCGGTACGTGTCGGCGGCGGCCGGGTCGGTGAGCGTCATCTGCTGGGCAAGGAACCATGCTTCGGCGGTTTCGGCGAGGCGTTGCTGCGGGGTGTCGGCCACCGTCGCGGGTTCGTCGGATGGCTGGGGTTGTGGGGTGCGCCTGCCGGCCCCGGTCCGCAAAGTGCGCTGCGCGAAGTGAAGGACTTTGCCTGGGGGTCCCGTGATGGTGGGCTCGGGGTGTGCGGGCTCTGCTGCTGAGGGCATGAGGGCGTGGTCCGCTCCCTGGCAGTGGGGAAGGGTTCCTGTGGCCCGTCGGCTCCCTGTCCCCGGGCACAGACCCCCGGGGCGGCTGCCAGTTCCGTTTCCGGGGGAGATCTACTGTGACACCGATTTCACCGGGTGGGTAAGGCGGACCCGAGTTTTGATGCCGTCGTGATCGGGGTGGGGGTATCGTCCCGGCCATTCCGTGCTGTGGCCGGGTGGGGGTGTGAGGAAGCCCCCGGGGTTCGGGGGCCGGAGTTACCGACAACAGCCCGTCGAACCGGCCGGGGGCTCGAGACCTCGCGGGCATACCCGCCAGATGACGGTGATTGTAGGCCGGGGAGTGTCCTACGGGCCAGCGTTTGCCGGGATGTGGTGGTGGCGGTGCGTGTCGGGTGTGGGTGGGGGCAGAGGCGCTGCGATCCCTGGGTGGGGTGTCCTCTGCCCCCGGTGGCCGTCGTCCCGTGCAAGGCGGCGGCAGGACCACTCAAGGCCGCAGGTGGGCGGTGGGGAAGGGGTAGGCCGGGCGGCCACTCGAAGGGGTGAGCGAAAAACCCCGGCATCCTGCCGTTTCCGACCGAAATCCGACCCCTGCAACAAGAGCGGCCCCGCTCCCTCATGGCTGGGGGTGCGGGGCCGTGGTCGTGCTGGGTCAGGCCGGCGGGGGCGGACTGGTCAGTCGCCTGCCGGTGCCCGGCCGAGTTCCTTGTCCATCACCTTGACGAGCTTCCTCGTCAGCATGTGACGGTCGAACTCCCCCATCTGCGCGAGCACCATGTTGAACGTGGCCTCCCAGCCCCCAGGGGGGAGCTGCCAGGTGGCAGCCGGGGGGTGTACTGCGGACTCGTCCGCCACCGCGGGTTCAGAGGCGCGCGTCCCCCGGGGTTCAGGTAGAGAGGGCCCAGCCGGAGTGGCCTTCGGCGTCGGGCTGACCGGATCGGCGGGCCGAGCTTCGACCTGGGGTGCTGCCGGAGCCTGGGTCGGTGAAGGGTCGGCCGGCACGGATGGGGTCTCCTCCGTTTTTACGGCCGTAAAAACAGGGCCGGGAGCCAGAGGCCCGACAGATGCCGCGACTGGCACCTGCTCCTTACGCGCCACCTTGACAGCCTTCCTTGCCGCTGCCGCATCGGCCCGGCCACGCTGCTGCTCCTCCCACCATGCCAGTTGGTCCGCAGAGTCCCACCCGTTGTCCTTGACGAGCTTGCCGAGCTTCCGGGCAGGCTCGAGGGGCATGTCTCGGCGTCGCACAAGGGCCTGCGCCTCGGGGGCGAGACGCAGCAGGATGCGACGCTGGGACACCCAGCCGTCGCCGCGCTCGTAGTGCTTCGCGACAGCCCCCGCGGTCCCGAAGGCCTGCACGAGTGCTTCAACTGCGGTGGCCTCTTCGATCGCGTCAAAGTTTTGCCGGTCGATGTTCTCGGACACAACAGCATCGAGGAACGTTTTCCTTGATGCGGCTACCTCGTCGTTGATGACGCACTCGAGCGCCGGCAGGTCCACGGCTGTCGCACCGCGGAACCGGCGCTCACCGCTGACGATGACGACATCAACGTTCCCGATGACCTCCCTGTGCTCTGGCCACAGGTCCAGGTACGCCTTGCGTGAGACAACAGGCACGGCATGGAGCTGGCGACGCTTGAGGCTTCGGCCGAAGTCCTCGAGTTCCTCCTTCGTGCCGAACTCGGTTCGGGGGTTCACGAGGTTCGGGGCGATGCGGTTCAGGGGTACGCGCAGGAGTCGGCCAGCAGCCTTGGTGTCGATGACGTCGTTGGGTTCTTCCTCGCCGAAGAAGTCATCGAACTCGTCGCGTGCCATCAGAGTGCCGCCTGCTTCTGTCGGCGGATCTGGTGCTCAAGGGCCAGTGCGACGAAGTCCTGTTTGGCTTTGGTGGCCGTGTGGTTGGACTCGTACTGGGTACAGAACCGTCCGTTGACGATGCCGCGGGTGTGCGGCTTGTAGTGGCGAATTGTCGTGTTGTAGAGGTTCCAGCCGCGGCGGTTCACGAGGCTGGTGGTCCGCTCGAGGTCGGCTTGTCCGTCGCGGGGGTCCCAGTTGTTGATGAGGACCCCGTACGGGATCTGGCGGGGGATGAGGACCCGTTCGATGGTCGTCTTGGTGGGCCTGAATGCTGCTCCCTCGGCTTCGAGGGGGACGATGACGTCGTCAGCTACGTCGAGGATGGCGCGCAGGGCGTCACCGACGGTGCCGTCGCCGAGCGGATCGATCGATTCGTCGTTCTCGTCTTCTTCGTTGAGGGGCATGAAGCCGGGGGTGTCGACGATGATGAAGTCGGCTTTGGCGTGTCGGAGCCGGCGTAGTTGGTCGACGTTCTTGCTGGCGTTGACGACGCGGAAGGGTACGGTGCGGCCTTGCTGCTTGACCTTCTCGGCGTGTTCGACGCTGGTGGCCTGGGGGTCTATTGAGACCACGGCTACGGACTGGTCATCGCGGACGATCTCGGCGATGACGGCGGCAAGGTTGACGGAGATGAGGGACTTGCCCACTCCGCCTTTCCTGTTCAAGAGCACGGTGATGTGCGGCATGGTGATGTGGTCTCCGAATACTTCCCGATGTTCCGGTACTCCGGACGAACGGGGAGCAGTCTCTCAGACGAGCAGAGCCGGGTTCGAGAGGCACGGGGGCCGGGTGGTTTTTACGGCCGTAAAAACTCGGAGGCCTGTCCGCAGGGTGGGCGGTGTGGGCTGGAGTCCAGTGCCATATTTTTACGGCCGTAAAAAATCCTGCTGGCTGTCACGCCGCCCCGAAGATGGTCCGCACCGTCTGGTCGCCCGCCCCGTACTTCCGGTCGACGGCAGCCAGTCGTGCCCGCTCGGAGTCCCGGATCGCCGCGGGGACGGTCTCCTCCATGGCGGCAACCGTTGCGGCGAACGCGGCCTCCGGCTCCCGGGCGGCGTCCTGGTCTTGGCGTGCGATGGCCTCGAGGACGTGGGGGTCAACGGTGCGGGGCTCGGGGCGGCGCACCGCGGCGAGCGCGGCCCGGTATCCGGGGGACGCGGTCTCGCGGGTCTTCACTGGGCCTGGGTCAACGTCGGCCGCGGGCGTCACGGCTGCGGGCCGGCTCGGGGATTCCACGCCCGGCAGGGCACCCACAGGCAGGACCCGGATGGAGCGGACGAGGTCGCTGCCCAGCTTGTCGTTGATCTGCTTGCACAGCTGGCCGCCGAGGAGGCGGAGCTGGGTGGCGTACGCGGGCGAGGAGGGGCGGAGGTCGAGACGCCCAGCCCGCGTGTCGTAGTGGGCGGGCTCGACGCGACCGACGTACTGGGGGCACAGGTCGGGCCACTGGGTGAGGAGGTCGCCGCCCTGGACGCCGGTCTGCCAGCCGAGTTCGGTGGTGAGGTTGCCGAGGATGTTGCCGAGGCCTGCGGGGTCGCGGCGTTCGCCGCGGGCGGGTCGGGCGGTGCGGAGCTTCGGCTGGGTGGTGGGTCGGGTCTTCGCTGCGGCGCGGGCGGCTTGGAAGGCGAGGCGGGCCAGGTCGGCACCGGACGCGCGATGCTCAGGCATGCGGAGCCTCCTCCTGCTCCACAGTGGCTTCGTCCCACTGATGGCCGCAGCGTCCGCATTCGCGGTGAAGGCGCGGGTTGGGGGCGAAGCCGATGACCTCGGAAGCACGGCTGTGAATGCACTCCCCGGAGGCCATGTACTCGGTGTAAGCGCCCGTGCTGCCGCACTTGGTGCAGCGGGTCTCGGGTCCGGTGTACGGCGGGTGCATGTTGGTGGGGGCGTTGCTCATGGTGATCTCCTGTCAGAAGGTGGGTGCAAGGGTGGGCGAGGCGTTCAGGCGCAGCAGGGTGAGGGCCTGGTCGACGATGCGGTGGGTCAGCAGCCGGCGGGTGTCGCGGTCGCCGAGGCCCTCGAGAAGGTTCCGTACGTACGTCGGGTCAGCGGCAGCGAACTCGCGGTGCTCGAGGACCTCGTCGCGGGTGAGCGCTTCGATGTCGACGTCCCCCGCGGGGTGTTCGGTGGCACCCTCCACGTCGGCAGGGGCCGGGGCGGCGAGGACGGTCCGGATGTGTCCCATTGCGGCAGCAGCGGTGTTGGTGGCCTGGGCGGGGATGAACGCCGGGGTGTCCCAGCCCTGGTGGCGGATGTGCTCGCGGAGGCGGGAGTCTTCCCACGCGGTGAGCATGGCGTGCCGGGCGGTCTCGGTGGCGTACAGCTGGTGGACGCCCTTGAGGCGGTAGGCGAGCAGCCCGGACGGGCGGTGGGAGTCCACCTCGCCGATGGGCCCGCGCTCTTCGGCGGCGGCCTGGACTTCCTGCCACTGCCAGCCGGCGTCGGCGCAGTGACGGGCGATCCACGAGATGCGGGGTGCGGATGCCCTGGAGAGCCACGGCACGTTCTGGATGAGCTCCTGGGCGAGCTGGTAGCGGCGCCCGACCCGGTTGAGCGTCCTCGGCCCGTTGGTGGCGTTCTTCGGGGTGGGGTGGCTGTGGTCCCCGCTGGCGAGTTTTGTCTCAGAGGGGGGGATAGAACGACCTGTGGAGGAAGACCCAGAAGAACCACCCTCCATTAGGGTGCAACGGCCTTCCCCGGAAACGGGGGTGCGGCGGCGGGGGCGGCGCACCTTCCGGGCGGCCTTCCGGGCGAGCTTCCCGAGAGACTTCCGGGCCTCTTCGGCGGCACCGACCGGGCGGCGTTGCACCCCTTCGCCGATGGTGCGGATCCCGTGTGCCTCGTCGAACGCGGCGGGGATGATGCGCTCGTAGACGGAGGCTTCGTCGCGGCCCTGGACGACACGGCCGCCCTTGGACCGGTAGGCGAGGAGTCCGGCTTCGCGGAGCATTCCGAGGTGGTACTCGACGGTGCGCTCGGACACCTTGAGCTTGCGGGCGAGGTAGGCGATCCCGGGCCGGCACTCCTTGAGGTTGGCGATCTCTTGGGCGAGGAGGAGCGTGGTGACGTTCATGCTGCGGGGCCCGTGGGTGCGGGTGGGGGTGTAGCGCTTCGTCTTGGGGTCGGCGGCCCAGTGGATGGCGGTGAGCCAGGAGTGTCCGTCGGTGGCGATGCGGCCGGTTGTGGTGGTGAGCCACTGGCCTGCGGGGGCGACGAGAAGGCACTGGGTGCCCTGTTCGGCGCAGGACTTTTGCCGCGAAACGCCCTTCTGGGCGTGCTCAAGCTGACAAGCGGTGTGCGCGTACGGCACTATGGACCTGCTTTCACGTTGTGCGGAAAAGCCGAAGGGCCTCTTCGCGGTGAAGGTGGTTCGCGCAGAACCTGTAGTCGCTCGACCTGCTCGGCCTCGGTCGCCAAACCGGATCTGAGAGTCGGGCCTTAGCTCGGTCGCCAAACCGAGCCGTGAAAGTGGGCCGCGCACGGTGTCGCCAAACACCAGCGGCCAGCGGTAGAGGAAGAGCCCCCGCCAAGGGGCCCAGGACCTCCCGCTCAGAACGTCGCTACGTCACCTGATCCCCCTTGCTGGGCGAGGTCTGCCGTGGCCAGTCCGCCACGGAAATCTGAGAACGCTGCCGGAGGGCGCTCGTTTCCTCGGCGCGCTCGCGGGCTACTGCCTGCCTCTCGGCCAGGACAGCTCCGGAGGCGATCCGCTGCGCCGTCTCGGCCAGGCAGTCGACACAGCAGAGTTCGGGCGAGCCCTCGGGGTTGTCGCCGTTCCGGGTGCCGACGGGGAAGAACCACATGCGGCTCTCGGTGTACGTGACGACGCCGATGACGGGTCCTCGGTCGCACTGGCAGTAGTCGACAGCATCGAAGACTGCGCGCAACGGCGGTGCCTGTGTGGGCTGGTGGAGCAGGAGGAGGTTGTCGCTCATCGCTCGCCCTCCGTCCAGCCGTACTTCCAGCACGATGGTGTGCAGTCTTTCGCCTCATGCCACGGCGTCGGCTTCCCGGACAGAAACGACCCGGCGTCGAAGTGCACACCGCGTTCCTGGAGTTCGGCGACCTTCGGGCTCTGCCAGAAGTGGCCACCCCCGTGTCCCTCGTCGGCAGTCCAGCCGGGAGGGATCTTCTTTGTGCAGGGGTGTCCGTTCACCGGGTCAGGCACGGGGCACGGCATGGTTCCGTTGGAGACGGCAGCAGCGCCGTCCCGGGCGGTCACGCGATGAGTGAAGTTGAAGTGACAGGGCCCCTGCGCTGCGTCGGCGGTGTGATCTTCACGCCGGATAGCGGGGTCCTACTGTCATGAGGGGCTGGGCCCCGGGTACTCTTCTGCATGTCGGCGCCTTCGTAGTGGCTGTGTGTCGACCCGGCCCCGCGCCAGATGCGGCAAACATCTGGGTAACCGTGGGGCCATCGACTTGTCTGGGTGCACTTTCCGGCCGGACCTGAATCTGAGTAGCCGTCTGGTGCAAGGCACAGCCTACCTTTCGGGGTGTCCACTTGTCCCCCTCCTTCGCGATCGTGTTGTGGGCCCTGCTTCTTGTCGGTTCATCAGGTCATCGCACGCCCGTACGGGGGCCGAGGCTTGTCCTATACTTTTGCGACAGTAATAACGTGATCTTGCAAGGCTGGCTCGGCACCCCTCAAGACGCCCTGGCCAGCAAAAAGGAAGGTACAGACTCGGCCACCACCGGCCGGATGGGGCGGACTTGGCCCCCGTCCTCACCCGGCGGCGGGTCCTCGGAGGCACGGCGGTTCGCCCGGCCCACAGCAGCAGCCCGGGTGCACTTCGGGCAGCGGCAGCCCAGCAGGTTGTACCGGTACTCGCCGTGCGGCACCCCCTCCCGCCGCACCTTCTGCCCCACCACCCGCGCCTCCGCCAACGCCGCAGCGAACTCCCGGTCGATGCGGGTCTGACGGGTCGGGGTGACACGGTTGATGCCCAACTGGGTGGCAGCGTCACCGAGACGCACACCGTGCCGGATCAGGTCCAGGTACGCGGCCCGCATCGGCTCATCAAAGACGGGCGGCTGACCACGGCCACGAGTGGACCGGCGGGAAGGGGACTGGGTCACGGGTGGCCCCCGTCCCGCACCAAACTGTCCACGGCCGGGGCTTCCGCGTCGGCAGGATGCCGGGGCGGGTGAATGGAGGCGGACCGGCCGGCGAGACGCCCCATGGCCACATACCCGGCCGTCTCCAGCTCGGCGCGGAGCCGGTGCAGGGCCTCCGGTGTCCACGTAGGGCGCACGGACAGCTTCCCGGCCTGGAACCCCACGGGCAGGGCGGCCGCCCACACCGCTTCGACCATGACCGGGTCCCAGTCGGGGAACAGGTCGGCGGGCAGTTTCCGGACGGTGCCGGCGGCTTCGAGGTGTCCGGCGGCGATGAGCCCGGCGAGGTAATCCCCGGAGGTCTGGCACCGGTCGGCGAGGGCCTGGTCGACGGCAGTGACGTCCGGGGTGGCCGCAGGGGCGGTGGGTTGTGTGGTCATGCTGCAGGCTCCAGAACAGGGGTCGGGGCGGCCAGGGCGGCGGCCGGGAACAGGGCGCGAGGGTGAAGCAGGCGGGTCAGGATGCTGGCCCGCCGGGGCCGGCGTCGGGCCCGGGGCTGCGGGACGAGGAGTGCCGCGGGGATACCGGGCGCTATGCGGCGCTGACGGGCCCCATCCGTCGTGGGGGCCGCGGCGACCGGCCACAGCCCGTCCCACACAACCCGGGTCGACGTAGGGATGAGGCCGTGGCGGAGCGCTTCGAGAAGGAGCTCGTCACGGGTCGCGGTCTCCCGATCCAGGCCGAACAGGGAGCACAGGGCGCTGCGGTGCCAGTTGCAGGTCCGCACGTCCATGCTGGCCCGGCGGGCAACTCGCTCGTCGTACAGCTCGACGGCCAGGGCGTCCAGGACGGCGAGCTTCTGCGGGGTGCGGGCGTCGTCAATGTTCCGTACCGGCGGTGCTGCGGGTGCGGTGGCCGTGGTGTCGCCGACTGTCGCGGCGTGCCGGTGGGCGATCAGTGCCCGGTGCCGGGTCAGCGCCAGCTCCCCGCCGAGGATTCCCTCCGGCTCGACGAGGTGCTCCACGCCTGTCTCGTCCACCGTCGTGGTGTTGGCGTACACCCGGCACAGGGCCAGGACCGGGCAGCGGCCACAGATGGCCAGGGCGGCACGCTCCCGGGCCAGACGTACCCGCTGCGGCTCGGCCCCGTCGTCCGTGTACGGGCCCCACGCATTCACAGGCACGTCCGGGTCCCCCGCCGACATCCACGGGTACTCCTCGTCCGGGCCACACCCGCGGAGGTAGTAGTACCGGTCATCCACCAGACGTTGCCGGGCTGCAATCGCGTCGATCCTGCTCATGTCGGGTCCCCCTCGTGCGGGTGGTGCGGGTAGTGCGGTGTGCGGGCCAGTTCTGCGGTGACGATTGCCTCCGCGTCGGCCAGGACCAGGGCGGCCTCCTCGACCGCTTGCTGCTCGGCGACCAGGCGCCGGATGCGGGCCCGGAACGCGTCCATGTCCCGGTGGTCCGCAGCCCGCGTCAGGCGGACCGCGGCCCGCTCCGTGCGGATCGCGTGCTGCAGGCGGCGCAGCTGCCACCACGCGGCGCCCGCCAACGTCAGGGAGCCCACGGCGCCCAGCAGGATCAGGTACATCGGTGTCGCCTCCTCCATGTCGGGGCGCCGGATGGGTGGGATACGGGTCATCGGGGGTACCGGTCGGGGCGGTAGCGGGCGTACTCCTCGGGCAGCGGCGGCATACGGCCTGTCAGATGCCGCCACAGGGCCACACCGAACGGGGCGGCCAGCAGCAGGAACACGACGGCGAAGATGGACACGACGACCACAGCGGGCCTCCCTTAGGGGTGTGGGGAATGGAACGGCCGGCCCCATGGCGGGACCGGCCGGTGGTGCAGTGGGCTGGGCTGGGTTCAGGCGGCGACTGCGAGTGATCGGGTAAGACCGGCCCGTGCGGCAAGAACGCGGAGAGCGGCCTCGACCTGCTGGGGAACAACGCCGTTGCCCAGGGCGTGAAGCTGCTCGCTACGGGTGAGGCCCGGGACGCCGGTGACGTGGCCCGCGGGCAGGCCCATCATCCACTCCACAGCAGCAGTGCTCAGGCGTCCCATAGCGTTGACTGGGTGAGGGGCAGCCCGACCGGCGGCACGCTCCCAGCGTCGGACAGCGGGCTCGTACTTGCCCCAGGCGCCGGCGCTGCTGTCGCACGTTCCGTCAGCAGGTGCTCCACCTCGTCCGCCAGCGTCGGACCATGCCCCCCCGCCTTCCTCTTGTCCGGGTGCTGCGACCCGCCATTCGACCCGAGGTTCGCGGTCGGCGTCTTGAGCAACGGCAAGGAGGATGAGTCGGCGCCGAGGGTGGGGAGCTCCGACGTCCGACGCGCGAAGACACAGCCATTCCGCATCGAACCCGAGGCGGGCAAGGTCGGCGAGGACGGTGTCGAATCCGAGCCGAAGGTGATTCCCGACGTTCTCAAAGACTGCGATGCGGGGTCGTAGTACGCCAAGGGAATGGGCGATGTGGGGCCAGATGTGCCGCTCATCCGCAGTTCCTCTCTTTTCGCCGGCGATGCTGAACGGCTGGCACGGGTAGCCGCCGCAGCAGATGTCCACCGGCTCAACGGCGGACCAGTCGACGGTCTTGATGTCCCCGAGGTTGGGGACCTGGGGCCAGTGGTGGGCGAGGATCTTGTTTGCGCCGGGGTCGATGTCCGACACCCACGCCGTCGTCCCGCCGAACACGCGCTCCACGGCCATGTCGAGACCGCGGTAACCGGAGCAGACCGAACCGATCCGGGGACCGGCCATCAGGCCACGCTCCCGCCAGTGTTGCCGTTCTGCGTGGCCATCCGCATGGCCTTGCCGCGGTCCTGGATGTACGCGCCGAGCGTCGTCGGCTTGCCCTCCGGGTCCATCAGCGGTGCCCCCTCCAGCCGGCGGGCCCGTACCTTCCGCATCAGGGCACCCAGGTCCTCGAACGCCGCGTCCGCGCGGAGCGCCTCCGTGATGAGGTCCTCAATCGGCTCGACCGCGGTCCCGTCCTCCAGCCAGTCCTTAATCTGCTGACCGAACTCGATGCCGGGCTGCTTCACGAACGCGCCGGTCAGTGCACGGGCACGGGATTTCGTGACGTGGAGGTTGTTCTCCCAGTCCAGCGAGCCGACGATGTCGAACTCATACTCCAGACCTTCACGCTGTTCCGGCTTCATGCCGACCTTGCGCGGGACCTGGCGGCCGCGGTCGTTGGTCTCCAGCACGTAGTCCGTCTTCGACCTCATCGTCACGACGACGTGCCCCGGGTACGCGACCAAGGCGTCGACCATGCGGCGCTCCATCGGGCGGGCTTCCTTCCACCCGCCGAAGCTGTTCCCCCCGAACCCCTTCTTCGCCGCGGTGTCGACCTGCTCCAGCATGCCGCCGGAACCGGACCAGAAGTGCGACAGGGAGTCGACGATGACGACGTCGTACCCGGCGGCGCCAGCGGCGGCCAGGGCCTCGACGAGGTCGTCCGGGGAGAAGTACGCCATCTCCAGCACGTCGAACGCGAACTCGTTGGCGTACTTGCGGGCCGAGCCGCGCTCCGTGTCGATGAGGGCGATGCGGGAGCCGAGGGCGGAAGCGATCGTCAGGGCGGTGTACGTCTTCCCGGACCCGGACGGCCCGTCGAGGGCGACGCGGGCCTTCGACTGCTCTTTGGTGGCCGGGGCGAACTGAAAACGGGTGTGCGAGGTCGGGCCGCCCGTGTTGCGGGCAGCCTCGGTGGTCGTAGCCACGAGGTCTCCTATGGGGTTGTTGCGGTGTGCGGCGGGTGCGGGGTCCCAGTTGTCGGTGTCCAGGCCCCACACCCGCCGGGGCGCCTACTCGGCGGCGGTGTCCGGGGCGATGTCGTACTCGGCCAGCAGGTACGCGAGGGCGACCTGCATCGGCGTGATGCCCTCCGCCTTCTCCTTGACCTGCTCGAAGAGGTCGTTGTTCGGGCTGACCTTGAACGGGACCATGTCCGCACCCTTCGGCCAGACCGGGGCGACCGGAGTGAAGTCGCCGGCGAGGAACCGGGTGAAGGCCTCCTCGATCTCCGTGTTCACGTTCTTCCCGGCCTCCGCGACCCGGGCCCGGATCAGGTCCCGGACGGGGCGCGGGATCTGCGGGTTACGGGTCGAACCGGCCGGGAGCAGGGTGTTCTGCCCCGCGGCGTACGGGCCCGTCTCGTACTTCCGCATCAGCCAGTCCGCCGCCACGTGCATCGGCAGGACACCAGTCGCGGCCACCTGCTCCATCAGCGTCTTGTTCGCGCGGACGTTCAGGTTGACCTTGTCCTCAGCGACACCGCGGCGGGCACGGACCGGCTGGTTGAGGGTGAACTCCCCCGCCAGGAACCGGGTGAACGCTTCGTTCACGTCGGCGGTGACAGTGCGGTTGGCTTCTGCGGCGCCGGCCACGATGCGGTCCCGGGCGGTGATCGGAAGCCGAATGGGGAGCTTCTCGTCCTTCCGGGCAGTGACAATCTCGCCTTCCAGCACCGCGAGGGCTTCGTCGACATGGGCGGCGAGGTCGGGAGAGTTGACCTCACGGAGGCGAGCAGATGCGGCAGTGAGGCCGGCGGTGAAGTTGCGGCGGGTGGGCACGGGGCGGGGTCCTCTCGGGGGACGCCCGCTTGTGCGGCTGGTGGGCGGGCGCGTCTTGGGGGCGTTGGCCACGCCAGGTTCCTCCTATCGTATTGCAGACGCCCGCACTGTTAACGGGTATCCGTGCCGGGGCTGTCCCGACACCCAGAACAATACCCGTAAACGTATTGCATAAGCAAGAGCGTTCATGGCATGGTGTTCTCAACACGAAGACGACGCGGGGGACACGATGAAGCACACAGCGACGCAGACCGCCACCAAGACCCTCACCGACCTGTACCGGGCCCTGGACCACCAGCACGTCGTCACCGTGTCCTTCCTCAAGGAAGAGAAGGACGACGCCGGCAAGAAGACCGGCCGCCTCGTCGAGACCGTCCGCAGCCTGGAGCTCTACGAGATCCGCACCACCCGTGACGGCCGCATCGTCTTCGAGGCCATGGACCGGGCGACCGGCGAACCCCGCACCGTCCGGGTCGACCACGTCCTCAGCTACACGGTCCACCGCATGGCGTACGTCCTTGACCGGCCGGCCCCCACCAAGTACGTCCGCCCCACCCCGGCGCCCGTCAACGACGCGCAGGCCCTGTTCTTCTACGAGCTGGCCCGCGACCAGGACGACGCCGACTACACCCCCCGTACCCTCATCCAGACCGATGCCGCGCTTGCCGCATAAGGAGTAGCCCATGCTTGCCGTCTCGGAACGCGTCCCTGGCTACGGCCGCACCCCCGACCAGACCATCTGGCACAAGCCCGCCCCCGGCCACCGGTGCACTGGGGGGTGCGACTTCCACCCCATCGCGTGCAGCGAGGAGGAGGGAATTGTTGCCCCTTCTCCGAACCGGGATGTACCGATCCGACTGGAAGTGAAGAACGAGCGCTGGTGCTCGGAATGCCTCGCCCTCCACTAAGCAGCCTGACCCCGTACACACCGAAGGCCACCCCCCGAACCGGAGGGTGGCCTTCCTTGCGGGCGTACCCGTCAGATAACGGTGATTGTACAAACAGCTGATCCCATCCGCCACCACAACCAGCACACTGGAACCCATGGCCACCGACCGGCACCAACCCCAACTCGACCTCGACGACACCACCACCGGCTACCGGCACCGGTACTGCCGACGCTGCGGGAAGCCCCTCACCGCCCTCGAATCACGTCTGCGGGGCTTCGGCCCCGACTGCGACCCCACCCGGCAACCCCAGGCCGCACCCGCCCGCGACATCGACCAGGACCAGCTCCCCGGCACCTGAACTCAGACCGGTGGCTCCAGCAGCGGCACCACGTCCACGGACCGGCGGATCTGCTCCATCGTCGTCGGCAACGGCTCCCACCCGTACTCCCCGGCCATCACCCAGTTCAACGCTGTGACCCCCCGCGCATACCCCTGCCGCAGGCCCTGAGCGCGCAACGGCAACCCCGCCGGCCCGGCCTTCGACGGCACCAACGACACCCACAACGCCGTCCGCTGCCCCGTCAACGGCACCTGGTCCACCAGGCCCTGCCGAACCTCCAGCCACCGGCGCACCGCCACCCGGGAACCCTCCCGCAGCTCGAACCACTCCACCTCCGGCACCGGCGGCAAGGCGTTCGACGCCTCCAGCACCCGGGTTTCCGTCGCCTCCGACCGGTCGTGACCCTGCCCGGCCAGGATCATTGACACCGTTCGCGGGTGCAGCCCCGTCATCGCCGCGACCTCCGCCGCCCGGTACTCGTCTCGGCGCTGCGACCTGCGGCGCACTCCCACCGCCACCTCACCCGGTGCCAGCTCCGCCAACGACTGCGCGGCCATCTCCCCCGACCGCGGCGCCGCATCCAGCAACACTGCGACCATCGCCAGCACCCGGGCCCGGTCCTCCACCGACAACGCCGTCCCGTCCCGCACCAACGGACCCCGGCCGGCCAGATCCACCATCCCCCGGTACAGGGAGTCCAACGCCCGCCCGCCGACCGTCGCCTTCAGCACCGGCACCTCCAGCTCCGGCAACCGGACCCGCTTCCCCTGCGGCAACACCCGGGCGGCCAGCATCTCCAGACAGTTCCGCACCACCCTCAGCGTCGTCACCGGCAGCGGCTTCCCCAGGTCCTTCTCCCAGTGCCGCAGCTCCCCGGCCGCCGCCAGGTCCCAGAACGGGCGCAGCGCAGCCCACGTGAACAGCTGCTCCGCTGTACGGGAGGACCGTTTTGGCATCTCGTCCCGGCCGACCGCCCGACCGAACATGTCGACGACCATTCGCAGCTGCCGCATCCGCCCCTCCGACACCGAGCCCGCCATGTTGTCGACTACCGCGGACAGCTGTCTGACGGACGGGGTGCTGTACTGCTTGGGGGTCACGTGGGCTCCTCGTGCCGGGCCGCTGCCTTCTTCGCGATCTGGGACAGCGGGTTGCGGTCCCCGGTGCTGTCCTCCTCGTCGATGTACCCGATCAGCGCCTTTGAACGGTCGTCCCACCCGCCGTGCCGGCCAATGTCGACGATGTCCGCCCCTGCGGCCCGCGCGCTCTTGACCAGGCCCCGGCGCAGCGAGTGCGACGTCCACTTTCCGGGAAGGCCGGTGCGGTGGATGGACCGGCTGACGATGTCGGAGGCCCCGTTGATGCTGATCCGCCCGTCCGGGTCCCCGATCGGCTTGCCCTTGCGGTTCATCTCGGCGCCCATGTATCCCCACTGGTCGATCCGTACGAACAGCGGACCCTGGGCGTGCCCTTCATGTGCGAGAGCTTCCACCAGGTCCCGTACAGCGGTGACGGTACACAGGTCCTGGTCCTGCTCGGGGCGCACTTCGACGTTCTGCCACTTTTTCCGCTTCTTCCGGTACACCCGCACGGTGAACCCGCCGTCGGGAAGGTCGGTGAAGCTGGCCGGCCAGTTCAGTGGGGCGAGCTCGCTGCCACGGGAGGCGATGGCGTGCCCAAGGAGCATGAGCGCGGCGTCGCGTTTCCCGACGAGGGCTGTCCGGTCAAGGTGGGACAGGGCTTCGGCGAGGACGGACCGGTCGGCGGCCGTCGCCTTCTTCGGTGCGGCCGCCGGGTCCTGGGCTTCGGACAGCTCCCGCCGGTACCCGGCGACGACCTTGCGGGCGCCCATGGTGTCCGGCGGCTTGTATCCGGCCGCCCGGTGGGAGGAGCGGATCGACGTGATGATGCGGTCCATCGTTGCCGGGCCGTACGGCCGCCCGGTTCGCTTCCGTGGGGTGCGCTTGAGGTACGACAGGTACGCGGTGACGGTCTGTGGAGCAGCGGGGAGGACCCGGCGGCCCACCTGCTCGCACCAGGCGGCGAACTGCTTCATGTCGCCCTCGTACGCCCGGCTGGTGTCCTTCGGGATGCCCGCCCGTACGTCTTCCTCGGCCTCGGGCGGCAGCCACGCGTCGGGGTCTTCCTCCGCCAGCGGAACGGCCGGGGCCCGGTCCTCAGGGATGGCGGGGAGCCGGTCACCTTCTACCAACTCCGCGTCCACCACGTCGTCGTGCTCGCTCATCGCTTCTGCCGCCGCCAGGCGGCCTCCTGCTGCGCACGTACTGGAGACAGAGGGCAGCCTGTGTCGCAGACCACCTCCTCGCACAGGGGGCAGCATGCATCATCGAGCGCAGACTCGACCCGGCTGGCGGTCTCCAGGATGTCAACCCGATCCCGCTCATCCTGGACCTGTTCAGCGACGACTCGAAGCGTCGCAGAGACCACCCCTTGGGTGTAGGTGTCCACGAATCTCAGGGCGTCCTCCATGGGGACACCATGCCTCTTGATGCGCGGACTCCAAACGGGATGAGCGATCCACTCTGCAAGCTCGTCGTGCGTCACTCGCCCTCCTCGGGCCCGCTCAAATCTGCTCTCGGATCTTGACTCCATAGAAGGAACATTATCAACAGTGATCAGCATCACTGCCCCTGCTGGGGATCGGCACGGCGTGGGGAGTTGCATATGAGCTTATCGAGAACCAGCGCGAGTGGTGCCTCCCAACTTAGGAGGCGGTCAGGAGGTGTTCGAGCCGTTCGATTCTGCTGTGAGAGCGATCCTAAGGATCGGGCCGTTTCGCGACGACTGACGCTCAGGGCCCTAGGAGCTTGAGCTCAGCGGGTTCCATGCCGGGGTCCTCGTCCGCGTTGTCCAGCCAGCTGTCCAGATCCTGCTGGCAGAGCATCGTGGTGCCGCCGTGGTGATGCGTGATCCGGGCGGCCGGGGCGTTCGGGCAGTCCGGTTGGCGCTGGCCATTGGCGTCGTAGATGGTGATGCCGTCGTAGATCTGGCACCAGCCGAGGGGAAGAGCGCTCATTGCTCCAGCGTGGCACGGGGTCGACAAAACGCTGCCCCTGCTTCCCGTTGCCAGGCCCGCTTCTCCCGCGCCCGCTGCGTCTTCTTCGACCACGACCGGTCCGGGCAGTCCACCCCCGCCGGGCCACGGCAGTACGGGCACCACGGCGACGACCAGGCGCCCATCATCCGCGTCACGGGTACAGCAGTCGGGACAGCGGTGCGTGTCGGGCGCCGGGTTCGTGCGGGCGTTCCGGTCGCGCGGCCGGCGGGGGTTCGTCCGTGGCCGACGGTTCGGTGTCGGGGGCGGGTGCCTCGGCATCGCGGGGGTCCAGATTGGTGCTCATAAGTCAAGGGTGCGCCTGGTGGCGGGAGTTGTTGCCCCCGAACCATCGAAACAGCTTCCGTGAATCTATGGATTCATGCCAACGCTTCATGTAACGTTGGCATCGATACAGCAATCCATGAAAGGAATCATGCACCCGTACATCTACGCCGTCCTCACCAGCACCGACGGCGGTGCCACCTGGGCCACCACCACCACCGACGTAGACACCGACGGCTACACCGACCCCGCCAAGCTCGCCTCCGACACCCTCGACAGCCACTACCGCGACGCCCTCCTCGGCCCCACCATCCAGCCCGTCCCCCTCCTCTCTGTCCACGTCTACGACGGCCCCACCATCACCGCCCCCGCCATCTCCACCGCCACCATCGGCGAAGAACGCCAGTGGCAGGCCACCGGACGCCTCCTCGCCGAAATCGCCGCCGACCTCCGCCACTTCGAGGACGAGAAGAAGACCCTCGACACCCAGCTCCTCAGCACCCAGACCGCCATCGGCAACGTCCGCACCCGCCTGGAGAACGTCACCAGGTCCGCCGTACGGATGGGCATGCCGCAGATCGACATCGCGCACGCCTCCGGCCGCAGCCGCGAGTGGGTCCGCAAGACCGGAAACCTGCCGGAGGAGTCGGAACAAGGACAGAAGGAAGCCCTGCAGAAGGCCGTCCAGACGGCGGGCGGTACGTGGAACACCCGCCGCGCAGCGAACGCCCTGTCCGAGGCTGGCCACATGGTCACCGACAAGCGTGCCCGCCAGCTCCTGCGCGACCTTGCCGCTGCCGAAGTCATCAGCAAGACCGACCCCAACACCGCCACCTACCGGACCACCGAGCAGTGAGGGGCACGACCATGGACGATCTCTCCCGGGCCCTGGTGCGAAACTTCATCCGCTACACCGCGATCCCATGCACCCTGGGCCTGGCAGCCATGGCCGCCATCGTCCTGCCGGGGCCTGGTGAAGACCTCGGGATGACACGGCTGCTCGTTGGCTGCTCCATGCTGATCCTCTTCCCGGCAGGGGCGGCATGGCTTCTGCCTCGGTTGGAGAGCCAGCCCGCACAACGGCACCAGTAGCCGCACAGCGCGATGCCCCGGCCAGAGCAAGTGGCCGGGGCATCGCCGTGTCAGCCTACGTGTTGCTGGTTGCTTGTTACGACGGGCCGAAGTGAGCAGGTCAGGGGTGCACGGCAGCAGCCGAAGGGCTGAGCAAGATCACGTTATTACTGTCGCAAAAGTATAGGACAAGCCCCCGGGCGGTCAGTCCTCCGAAGGCTCCTCCCCCGGGTCACCACCACCCTCCGGCGGCGGATACACGTACCCCACCGCCAACGCGTCCGCCTCCAACACCAGCCGGAACTGCGGACCCGGGTCGTACTCCGTCTCCCCGTCCCACAACAGCGGGCCCAGCTTGATGACCATGTCGGTCGGGTCGTCGGCGTTCACCGCGACGTACATCATGGGCTCTGCCGCGAGTCCTCCTAGAAATAGGTGATGATGATGGCGATCCCGCCGCCACCCGTACCGCCTGCACCGGACGCGTTGCCGTTCAGGGCGGCACCTCCGCCGCCGCCTCCACCGCCGTACCGGGCACCCGCCGCACCGGACTGAGCTGCGGTGGTCACCGACGCAGCCCCACCCCCGCCCCCACCACCGGAAAGCCCGGAGTCAGCTGCCACGTCGGCGGGCGAAGTGGCAGCCGCATTGTCGACTGTCCCCCCGGATCCGGAGACCACGGCCGAGTTCGTCCCGCCGTTCCCCCCGCTGCCAGGGGCGTTCCCCGACGTGATGCCGCCGCCGGACCCGCCGGACGCCGCACCGAGAACCCCCGGGTTGCCATTCGTGCCCGCCGCCCCGGTCGTGGAAGCCGCGCCGCCGGTAGCGCCGAGCGTTGTACCAGCACCGGATGATCCGGCTGTGCCGTTGGACGCTGTCCCACCGCCGCCTCCGGTCGTCGTTCCGACACGGGCGTACGGGCCGAACGTCGTCGGGCCGCCGGGTCCTCCCGTGCCGCCGTTGGTGTCGTCGGTGGCGACCGCGGTACCACCGGCACCTCCTCCTCCCACGGTGACGGGGACGGTGGTAGTGAGGAGCACTCCCTGGAGAGTGGCGTGGTACGCGGCCCCACCGCCTGCCCCTCCCCCACCGCAGCGGACGGTACCTGCCGCTCCACGACGCCCGGATCCGCCGCCTGCCCCGCCGGCGACCAAGTGAACGAGGACGGCTACGGCCCCTGCGGGTTTGGTCCAGGTGCCGGAGGCGGTGAAAATCTGCACGTCCGGGGGTGGTTGGTTGGTGCCAGCCGGGCCGGTACTGCCTGTCGCCCCGGTCGCGCCGGTTGCCCCCTGAGGCCCTTGCACCCCCTGTGGTCCTGCTTCCCCAGTAGGGCCGGTCAGCCCGGTCGGGCCCTGCGGCCCCGTTTCACCTGCCGGCCCAGGTGCACCCGGGGAGCCATTTGTACCAGGAGCGCCGGTGTCACCCTTCGGCCCTGCGGGGCCTTGAGATCCGGCGGTTCCGGTGTCGCCCTTGGCCCCAGCAGGACCGGTCGCGCCAGGCGACCCTGCCGGCCCGGGGTCTCCCTGAGGGCCGGTCGCCCCCTGCGGTCCCTCCGGCCCGGTCGCACCGGCCACTCCCGGCGCCCCGTCGGCGCCGACGGCTCCCGGGAGCCCCTGCGGGCCAGGATCGCCCTCCGGGCCCGCCGCGCCAGGCGGCCCAACCGGCCCTACGGGGCCCGGCACGTACACGATGGTGCTGCCCCCGGTGGGCGCGTCCCCAAGGTCAACCCGCAGGTCCCCCACCCAGTACGGGCCGCCCGCATCCGGGACGACGATGTACGTCATCACTGGGATACCGTCGAGAGCCCTTCCCTCCATGACCGCCCACACCGTGTCCCCTGCCGCAGCCTCGATTCCCAAGTTCGGGGTGAGCTGCGCCGACCAAGTGCCGTCCTCATGCGGTTTCACAGTGACCGGGCGCACGATCTGCGACTGGTCCCCCGCCACGTAGCCGACCGCAGTGGTGCCGGTGATGTCAACCAGGGTGATCCTGACCTCGGTGCGCTGCGGGGCTCCGCCAACCTGCTTACCCGTGACCGTCGTCATGGCGTCTCTTCCCTGCTGCCGGTGCCGTCGTGGGTCTTGCGGGGGTGCTGGGCGGCCCACACCATCCACGTCCGCTGGGCGATCAGCGCCGCAACGAACATCAAGACCGCGGTGCGGGCGTAGCGCAGGATCGTGGCGGGCGTGCCGTCCAGGCCAGTGAACGTTACGACGATCGTGTACAAGCCCAGCAGCCCAATCGCCCCGGTGAACAGCATCAGATGCCAGCCCATGGCCGTCCTCCGCCACGGGGCGAGGACGTGATACGTCACGATGAACACGGCCGCGAAAAGGGCGACCAGACCACTGGCCGCCAGGTTCAAGATCTGCGCAATGCTCACGCCGATCTCCCCTCAATGGATGCGCGGAACCGCGCTGCGAAATGGTTCTCTTGCCGGATCTGCCGCAGCGCACCGGCAGCCTCGGACACGGCAGACTGCCGCTCCTCGGCCTCCTTCTGGTCTGCCTGAGCCCGTCGCAGCGCGGACTCGGCAGCCTCCTGCCCATCAGGTGAGGTGGACGGCCAGCGCAATCGGCTCAGCCATTTCAGGGTCACCGGACGTCCACCTCCGAATCCTCCTCAAGCCCCATCCGCGGCAGCGCCTGCAAAGCGTGCGCCGACGTCCGGGACAGCTCCAGCAGTTCCTGGGTCTGGGCCCGCTCCGATGTCCGCGCAGCTTCGGACACGGTGTGGGCCTCCCTCCAGGTGTCGCGCTCTTTCAGCAGGTCGTCGTAGGTCCGTCGCGGCACCAGCTTGCCGGTCAGGACCATGAGGACGACGAGGGTGAGGAGTGCGACGGCGCCCCCCTGGGTGATGTTGATCCCCATCAGGTCAGAGGGCACGGGTCATCTCCTCTCGGTAATCGCACGCTCAGGTACTCAGCGCGGCAGGATCGCCTTGGCGGCACCGGCCGGCACGGGTGCCACGATCTGGGTGCGGTCCCACATGGCAACGACCGCGGCGGCCACGGATAGGACGACGGCCTGCTGTTCAGCAGACCAGTCCAGGCCGAAGCCGACGGCGAGGGCGACTGCGGCCTGGATGAGACCGACGAGTGCGGCGCCGGCACCGTCGGACGCCATGACGGCGAGGGCCAGGCCGACCGCCGCGGCGGCGACCGCGTTGATGACGGCCTGCTGCTCGCCAGACACCTCGATGCCGAACGCGGCGACGAGCTTGACGATGACAGCCACGAGACCGAGGAGCGCGGCAGGCTCCCGACCGAGGATCTTCACGATGGTTCTCCTTGCAGGGGTAGAGGTGGAGCAGAGGGGGTTGCAGTCAGGACTTGGGGACCTTGAGGGCATCCCAAGACGCCTTGCCAGGGATGCCGTCCGCCGCGGTACCCGTGTAGCCCAGCTTTCGTTGGTACGCGGCGTAGGACGCCTTGTCCTTGTTGGTCCAGTTCGGTCCGGGTCCGGTGGCATACTTCCCGCAACCCTCGGCGACGAGGCGGCGCCCCATGGCTGTGACGATCGGGCTGTGGCGGCCGCCGTGAAAGAAGCTGGCGCCGGGGAACGGTTCCAGCGGCTGCGCGGACGGCTTGGCTGGCGTTGTGGCCGTGGCGCCCGAGATCTTCAGCCTCTGCCCGACCGTCAGCTTGTCGGCGTCCTTGAGGCTGTTCAGCTTCACGAGCGCGGCCACCGTCGTCTTGTGCGCGGCCGCGATGGCGGAGAGCGTGTCGCCCTTCTTCACCGTGTACGTGGCGCTCGAAGGTTTGGTCGCCGAAGACCCGCCGTCGTCGTCCGTACCGCTGGCGGCCTTGCCGGGAACGATGCTGGTGTCGATGGCGCCCGGATCCCAGTGGTCGTTTCCGGGGACGTGGCAGTGCCCGAAGTGGCCACCCTTACTCTGCCACGTTGTCCGGTTCCGGCTGGTGGCTGCCGACGCGGTGGCCGCAGGCTGCCCTGCTGGCCACACGTCCGGGACACCGTGCGCGCGGGCCGCGGCGATCAGCTTGCGGTAGTTCGGCTTGGCCGCCGGGTCGAAGCCCTTCGTCCACGGCGACGCGGCCTTCCCCAGGACCTCGACCTGAATGTTGACCTTGCCCTCGCGGTTCGTGCGGCGGGCCCCGTCGTTCTTCAGGGCGCGGCCGGACGACGTCAGGGGCCCGAACTGGCCGAGCTGGTCGGTTACCGGGTCGTAGATGACCTGCGGCTCGGCGCCGACACGGATCAGGTACGCGGCGATCGACGTGAAGTACGAGCCGCCGGCCGGGGACTCGGTGGTGTGCCAGGTGACCCGCGGCGGGTTGCCGGGGGTGTCCATGGCGCCGCCGATGGACTGACTGCCGAACCGGGCGGCGTCGGAGATGTAGGCGGGGCCGGACGCGCCGCGCGGCAAGTCTCCTGCCCCGTAGCTCTCGGTTGACTTCGTCTGGACGAACTGTCCGTTCTCCGGCGCGAGGTCCCCGCCCTTGTTCCGGGACTTCGGCAGCGGATCGGGGTCGTAGACCCGGTACTCGGCGGCGTCCGTGGGAACGTACACGTCGAGGTCACCATCGTCGCGCAGGACCATGAACGCACCGGCGAGGCGGGGGTGCTCGAGGACGTGGCGCTCGGAGTCGTCGAGGGCGGCGATGGCGCGGACCTCGCCGACGTGCGCCTGATCGCAGGTTCCGTAGTAGGTGGTGGTCGACTGGAGGGTGTCGGGGTCGATGTGGTCGACCGCGACATGGAAGGAGGTCACAGGATGACTCCGTCTCGGCGGGGCTGCACGACGTCGATCTCGTCGCGGAGGGTCAGGTAAGTGGAGAGGCGGAGCCGGCCGTCGCCGTGGTCGCCCCACGCGCTTCCCCAGGACTGGCGAAAGCGCAGGACGGTGTTGGCGTAGTCGATGGCGCCGTCGTTGAGGGCGATGTCCTCGAGGGCGGTGATACAGATTTCGTGGCCGCCCTCAAGCGGACTGGTGGCCCAGTTGGGGTCGGCGTCGATGAACCCGTACGCGTCCGGCTCGGACATGGCTGCGCGCCAGGGGAGGCCCATGAGGACGGGCCCGGTCTGGAGGAGGGTGCAGAGCTGGGCGCCGGTGGTGGCGTGCCCGTACTGGTCGATCAGGCCGCGGTCACGCATGGCCTTGGCGACGCCGAGGCCGGACGAGCCGACGTCCTGGGTGGGCCAGGCTGCTTCGTCCCACTGGTCGCAGGTGGTGGCGTCCGCGTACAGGCCGATCGCGAAGTGCTCGGCCATCGCCGCGTCGGTGAGGTTGAGGGCGGCGGCGAGGGCCTGTTCGGGGGTGAGGAGGATGGACAGGAGGGTGGTGGCTGCGTTGCCGGTGCAGGAGGCCAGCGCGTCCACGTCCTGGTCGAGGCCGTACGCCTGCGCGGTGCTGATGCCCTGGGAGATCAGCCCGGTCTGGCTGAGGACGGGGACGCGGGGCTCCCACGCGGTGGCGCGCAGGGGCTGCCCGTCGTACGGCCGGCGGTAGGCGAGGCTGCGCGGGTCGAGGACCTGGTGTCGGCCGAGGCGCGGCGTGGTCTCATACGTGCGGATCGTGAGATCGGTGGGCACTCGCCCGTGCTCCTGCACTCCCCGCGCCCAGAGCTGATGGCTGATCTGCTGTGCCGGCCGTAGCCGGGTGGCAGTCCCTCGGGGATGGTGCGTGGGCGGAGGGTCGCCCGTTGATCTCAGGGTATGGGGTCGGGCTCGGGTTGCTGCCCCTGCTCTCCCTCGGCCGGTTCCTCGGCCGGTTCCTCGGCCGGTGGGTCTGGCGGGGCAGGATCGTCCTCCACCGGCACGTCCCGCGGTTGTGCCTCCTGGACGACGGTCAGCATTTCGGCAAGCGGGCCGCTGGGTTCCCAGGTCAGCACCCGGGCAATCTTGTCTGCCGGATACAGGACCTTGAGGCGCGCCTCGACCGCCTCGCCGATCGCGGCAACGTCCTGGTCTTCCAGCGTGTTGCACAGGTCTATGGACAGGGGTAGCGCGAGGTAGGTGTCGGCGCCGTTGACTCGCCAGCTCAGGACGGCTGGAGCGTTGTAGGACACCTGGATGGGAGGTGGATCAGAGATAGGCATGCCGGTTTCCTTCCGTCAGGCTTCGCGGTACCAGCCCTGGATGGTGAAGGTGCTGGTATTGGACAAGTTGGTGCCGCGGTACTGAATGTCGCTGGCGCTTCGGAGCTGGTCGATTTCGGTGCCGCTCCCGGTCGGGTTGATGTTGGCGATGCCAGTTCCGCCGGTGGCCGAGTTGCCGCCCGCGAGGATTCCTCCGGCGTACAGGGGGAGGTACTGGCGGATGTCGCCGGCGCCTCGATAGGGAGTGGAGGGCAGGGTGACGGTGATGCCCGTGTTGCCAGACCCGGCGGCGGAGCAGGCGACGTAAATGTGGACGTATACCAACTTGCCGATCTTGTAGTAGTGGCCGATTCGGGTGGAGTAGGTGGCGCTGCCGCCGTTGGTGACGACTGGGGTGTAGCTGGTGAACGTGGTGTTGGCGACGGAGAGCTGGTCTGCGCTGACCGTTCCAGCGGCCGTCACATTGCCTCCGGCTGACACGCTGAACCGGTCGACGGCGTTGAGCTGGGCGCGGATCAGGTTGCCGGTGTGCCCGGTTGCGGCGGACACGTAGATGCCGCTGTTCGAGGAGGCTGGGGGTGAAACGGACAGGCGCCCGTTGGCCAGCTGGGCGTGCCCGAGGAGCACGGTGAGGAACGTGTTGCTGGCGGCGTCCTCGCTGTCGATGTATGAGATGCGGGCGGCGTCGTCGTCGGCCATGACCTCGCCGCCACGGAAAATGCTCGGATTCGAGTACCTGACTCGCCGGGTCCACGTCCGGTTTCCGCCACTCGTCGTTCCCATGGTGGTCAGCCATCGCCAGTCAGTGATGCCTGCGTCTGAGAACAGGCCGGACGCGATCTGCAGGTTGGGGAGCGCGTCGTTGCCGCTGCCGTAGACCACTCCTGCGGTCGCTCCAGCACTGTCCACGAATCCGAAAGCCGGCGTGTACTGGTGGGTTTCGATGACGGCTTTCCAGCCACTGGCGCCGGTTGCGATGACCGCACCGTTGGCAATGTCGACGAGCCCCCCGGTGCCGTTGTCGGAGTGGAACTCGGCTCCGTTGATGACACCCCCGGTGATCGTCTTCCCGGTGATCGCGTCGGCTTTCAGGGCGACCGCATCGACAGACCCGGCGGCGAGCTTGGCCGTCGTGACTGCGTTCGCGAAAACCTTCGGTGTGGTGATCGCGTTGTCCGCGATGAGCGTTCCGGTGATCTCCCCTATTCCGATCTCCCCTGCCACCGGTTTCGGGGTGTACGGGCCGACCGTCGTTGTGGCTGGGGAGGCTGCCCCGGACGTGTTGCGGGCCAGGAGCGCCACGTACAGGGGGGTGGTGGAGGGGATGTAGACGATGCCGCCCTGCGCGGTCTCGATTGTCGCTTTCAGCGTGTCGGCGGTCGGGGAGAATCCGGCCGCGGGCGAGGCGTGTACCTCGACGCGCGCCCAGTCCATGGGGATGATCGCCCCGTTCGCGAAAGCGCCAGCCCACCCCACGGAAACCCCGCCGAGGGCAGGCGCCGCGGTGGGAGTGGCCGGGGCGGGCGGGGCTGCACCATTGACGATGTTCACGGCGGTGGTGCCGTCGCCCTGCTGCCCCAGGATGCCGCGCAACGACCCGGCACCGTCCTTGACCTGCAACGCAGTATTGTCCAGGGATGCGGAGGACAGTCGGGCGGACCGTTCTACAGTCTCAAGGCGCTTTTTCAGGGCGGCGAGTTCACGGCCGATATCCATGGTCAGACTCCTGCATAGGTGTAGGCATCGGCGGGCTTGAGATCGATGACGGCCTGCGGGCCGCCCGTGGCCTGGGCGCGGATCGTCCAACCGGTGATGCGCCGCCAGCCGACGTAGTCGACCCATGCGTTGTGGACGCGGACGTACACGTCGTCGCCGATCTGCCACGACCCGAAGCGGGCGGCGGATGTGTCACGGATGGTGATCTGGTCGACGGATCCCAGTACCTGGCGGCGTTTCTGCTCTGCCGCGGTCAGGGATGCCAAGGTGTCGTTGGCTTTGATCTCGGGGAAGTCAGCGACGTGCTCAAGGCGGAGGCGGCCGTTACGGACGGCGGAGATCTGCCTGCGTTTCGCGGACCCGTCACCTGCACCCATCCCGATGACGACCTGTGCGTAGTCGTCGCCGGAGAACGGCACCTCGGGGTCCTCGATGATGTTCGTGCCCGAGGAGAACGTGATGTCGGTGCGCCGGGCGCCGAGCCGCGGCCACCCGAGACGGACCCGGCGCACCGTGGTCGTTTTTGCACTGTCCCACGCGGTGGTGCACGTGTAGTCGGGGGTCGCTTCCCCTGACACCAGGTCATCGACCATGTCGCCGATCGACTGGGACTCCCACCAGTTCGACTCGTGCCGCTCCGCGGGCGTCCCGATCGTCGATGTGGACGTGGTCGAGTCGACGACGATGTCCAGGTTGCCGTCGGCGATGGACTGGGCGTAGGCCCACGCGTCGCGGATGACCTGGCAGCGGTCCGCGTTGACCCAGGGGCCGCGGCCGCCGAGCTGCCCGTCGAGGTCGAAGCGTTTCTGGAGGTACGACGACCAGCCGGCTGCTTCGATCTGGAAGACGTCGCCTTGGGGGCGGACGTCCCAGATGATGCCGCCCCACCGGAGCTGGCCGGCGGACTCGACGTAGATGAGGGTGGTGCCCGGGTCCATGAGCGTCGGGTTCTGTGACACCAGGCGGGGCGACAGGCTCCCGGTGAGGGAGCCGGGGCCGTTGAGTTCGTCGCCGTACTCCAGATCCTGCACGGGCAGCGCAAGGGCCTGCCAGGCGCCGGTCAGGGCGTGCTGGGTGAGGATCCGGTCCGGGATGGGGGCGGTCACCGGGGCGCCTCGAAAAACTCGACGTCGGCTTTGAGGGTGGTGGAGGCGTCCACGGCGACGGTGCCCGTGTTCCCTGTGGTGCCGGTGGCCTGGGCCCGGAGGAGCTGGGTGGTGCCGCGGTACGCGTCGGTGATGATCAGGGTGTCGGCGACGAACACGGTGGCCCGGCGGATCGCGGTCTGGTTGTCGTCGAGGATGACGGGCTGCAAGGACAGGGAAGCACCGAACGTGGCACGGAGGCTCCCGATGAAATTCGCGACGCTGTACTTCAGCTGGGCGATGTCGACGCTGATGACGGCGGTACTGGCCCAGGACGGAATGGGGATGTTCCAGCCGGCGGCGGTGGAGAAGTACGCGTAGGAACCGTTGGCGTTGCTGATGCCGGTGGAGGTGGTGGTGGGTGACTGGATCCACTGAGTGCGTTCCCGGCGGGGGTTCGCAATCACCCTGATGTCCTTGATCATGGCGTTGGTGATCGTGGACGTTGATGCGGGGATGTCGATGCGGGCCAGCGGGATGCCGGTACGCCCGTCGGGGATCGCCGTCGCGGACGAGGACACGTTCGAGATGACCTGGAAGTAGTTGACCTGCCCGGTGGCGGGGTCGATGTTCCCCTCGTACTCCTTGTCCTCGACACGCAGGATCAGCATGTCGGAGCGGGCAGAACCCCCCGTTGCGGCGATCGGCACGCTCACCGCGCCGATGTTGCACACCGAGTACGTGCCCTGGTAGGCGTTGACGCGGCCACGCACGACTCCGGACCCGTCACTAACCTGGACGCTGCTGCCGGGGGTGGAAAGCTGGGTGACCTTGAGGTCAGTGCCTTGCGTGATGCCTTCCGCGCCGCGGGCCAGGTCACGGACGAGCATGCGGAACTGCTGGGCTGGGTGCGTGGCGCCGTCGGTGAGGATCGGCCGGGGGAACAGTGCCATGGTGGCGTCTCCTTCAGAGGGCGGTGTAGGCGTCGCGCCAGGTCAGGCGCATGCGGGCGGCGTTCGTGTTGTCGAACCCGGTCCAGCGCATCTCGGACTGGCCCGGCGGCAGGGAGAACAGGTCGATACGGGAGGACGGGGCGAGGAGAGTGGACGCGTTCCCGCCGTTCTCCCTGGTCACCGTCCAGTAGCCGGGCCGGGTATCGATCTCGATCCACTGGCCAGCTGTCAGGCTCAGCGTCGGGAAGGACAGCTGACGCCCGGACTGCACGTGGGTGACGGTGACGGTCGCGACGGGGCCGGTGATCCGGATGATGGGCCAGGCGTTCCCGGTGCCCAGGTTGTACGCCCACCCGGGCCGGTTGGCGGCGACCGTCCCGGACTGCACGTAGATCGGGGCGACGACGGGGGCTGCGAACCCACCACCGGTGAGCCAACCCAACGGAATTTCAGTGGTGGTCAGCGCATCGGCGTAGAACGTTGGGTCGGTGGCCACGAACTCGAGGTCAAGGGGCACGTAGCCGTGGATGACCCGCGCATATTCGGGCTCTTCCATGCGCAGGCGCCCATGCAGCCGTTTCACCGGCCGCCCAGGTCGCTTCAGGCGAAGGGGCATCGTGGCACCACCCACCAGCCGCACTGCCGGGTCATCCGCAGCGGTCTGTAGGGCGGCGACCAGGTCATGGCAGGCCGCCGGATTCCCCGGTATACGGATCGCGGCATCGAACTGGACGGTCCGTGGGGCGTAATAGTCGGGGCCAGCGAATGCCCCGTCCCTCGACGGCTGGTCGGTGTCGTTGTCGCGGACGCCCGGCCGCCCCAGCCCGGTCGTCTCCATGACCTGGATGGGAGTGCCAGCGCCCATCAGGACACCGCCCAGGTCGTACTGCCAGTCCGTGAGCTCAAGCGGTGGCACGGGCATTCACCCCTCCCCTGCGTGCACGCCGGACACTGCGTCCGACCTGCGATCCGATGTCGGAGGCGGATGCCCCGGTGCGTACGGCGGTGACGGTGACGTGGGTGTCGCCGCCCTCGCGGACGACGACGACCTGCCGGGTCGCGGACATGTCAGTGAGGCCCACCCCGAACCGCCCGGCAACATCCCGCAGGACATTCGTGGCGGCGCGGCGTTTGTTCGCCCCGAGGGGGATGAAAGCCTCCCCGCCGGTCTCCGGCTCCGCGAAGGTGACGGCGCCACCGCGGGTGGCGTAGATGCCTTCCCGGATTCCGCCGTTGGCGTAGGACAAGCCCTTGTTGGCGCGGGCCAGGTCGGCAAGGAACTGGGTGGCCCGCGCCCCAAGGCTGCTCTTGATCTGGGCGGTGGCCTTGTTCGCGATGGTCAGGATGTCGTCCTCACCGATACCGGTGGTGTCCGCGACCGCGTGCAAGCCCGTCTTGGACGTCTTCACCGCGGCGATGATGGCGACGAGCTGCCCCAGCTCATCCCCCGACAGGGTTTTCGTGGCGTTCTTCGCCGCGGTGTCCGCGGACGCAGCCTTGAACTTGTTCCCCACGGCTTCCGCGGCGAGCTTCTGCGCGGCTTCGTCGCCCTGCCCGGCCAGCTGCGTGGCCAGGTCCCCGTACCCCATGGACGCGAGCTTCGCGAGATTCGCCTGGAACGCCGTGCTGGTCTTGTTCGACGCGTTGAGCTGCTGCGTGTAGTCCGCCAGCGTCGCCTTCGCGAGAGGACCGAGTTTCCGCAGGTTCGCGACGATGTCGTTGAACTGCTTGTTCGATGCCTTCGCGAGCGCGGCAATCAGCTGGGCGCCCTCTTCGCCAAGGTCTCGCAGCTGATCAATGACATCGGAGCCGCCGCGGGAGGCCACCTTCGCCAGGTTGCGTTCGTACGTGGCGTTCGCCGCCACCGACGTCTTGAGGGTTTTCTGCCAGTCGGACAAGGAGAACGTTTTCTTGTACTGGGCTTCAGCCTTCCGGGCGGCGTCCGTGGCTGTGGCCAGGGTGCGGCGAGCCTTCGCGACCCGGTTCTCCGCGGCCACCATCTGGGCACCGGTGTGCTTCTTGCGGCGCACGGCTGCGAGTGCCGCCTCCGCCGCCCGGAGACTGTCGACCGCGTTCTTCTGCGCCCGGATCTTCTTGTTGTAGGTGTCCTTGTCGATCGGCTGATGCGAGTCGGAGTACGCGGACTGAACGAATGACGTGTCGCGGCGCATCCCGGTCGGGGTGTAGGAGAACCCGCCGGAGTCGAATGCGACGACGGCCCCGTCGGCGTGCCACTGCACGGACTTGGGGTCGCCTCCGAGGCGGCGGATCGTCTCCTCGGTAATGGCCCTCGAGCGGCCCCGCTTCGACGGAGAGAGGGGGATGTACGCCTCCCCGCCGGTCTCCTCCTCGGCCCAGACCCGCCACGCGCCAGCAGGCGCAATCTGCGCGGTGTGGTTCTCGCGGCGGCCGCCCCGGTTGGTGCCGCCGTCGGCGTAGTAGTCGACGAGACCGCCGTTCGCCTGGGCGAGCTGCGTGCCGTGCGATCCGGTGCGGCGGGCTTCCTGGGCGGCGCCCGACCCGGTGATCCGGTAGTGGGTGGTGATCGTGATCGTTTTGTCGGACAGGCTGTCGCGGGCGGACTTGACGGCCTGGAGGCCGGAGATGGCACTGCCGGTGACGGCGGTGACCTTGACCTTCCCGTTGGGGAGAGTTTCGACCTTGTAGCCGAGGCTCTGCAGGAGGCTGATGGCGTCGGCGGTCAGGGCTTTGACTGTGACGGTTTTGCCCTTGGGTGTGTCCTTGAGCTTCGCGATGACGCTGTCGAGACCGTCGATCGCACCCTGGGTCCTGGCATCGACGGTGACGGTCTTCCCGTTCGTCTCGCCCATTTTCGTGATGAGGAGGTCGAGCTCGGCGCGGGCCGCCTTCGTCGGGGCGGTGATCTTGTATTCGCGGGTGCCGGGAATCAGCTGAATCTTGTAGCCGATGTCCTCGAGCTCCTTCTTCGCCTCCGTGCCCAGCGCCTCGACCTTCACGGTCTTCTTGTCCGGGAACCGCTCGAACTCCGCCTGCACCCCCAACAGCTCGGCAAGGGCGGTGTCGACGCCTTCGGTCTGCAGGAGGATCGACACTCGGCCGGGGATGAGACCCATGGCGTCCGCGACGCCGGCCGCCTGGGCTGCGCTCAACCCGTACTGCTGCCCCAGCTTGACGGCCGAGTCCCGGGCGTTCTGCATTTCCTTCGTCGCGGCAGCCACCGACTGGGGGACGGTTTTGCCCTGCGACTGGGCGAAGTCAAACGCGGCCACCGACGCGGACGCGGAACTGTCGGCGATCGTGTCGAGGGTCGAGAACAGCTGCTGCCCGTTTTTCGTGGTGGTGTCCAGGGCCCCGTTCGCGCCGATGAGAGCCTTGCCCCACCCGTCCGCTTTGGTGACACCGTCAGCCATCGCGTCGTTCGCCTGGCTGATCGCCTGATTCACCCGGGCCTGAGCCGCCTGTAGCGACACGGATCCACCGGACAGCAGGTCCAGGGCATCACGCAGGGCGCGGGTGCGGGAGTCAGCGTCCGCTGTCTTGTCCGCGAGGGCGGCAACCGCGTCCTTCAGGCGGTCGTACGCCGTGGCCGTCCCCGCCGTTTTGACAGCCGAGTCGAGGTCCTTCGCGGACTTGCGGGCCTTGTCCATGTCGCCGGACATGCCGCGCAGAGCTTCCGCAGCCTCCTTGTAGACCTTCGCCTTCGGGGCGTCCGAGTCGAACTGCGCCTGGTCGCCGAGGTACTCCATCTTGGACGCGAGCTGCTCAACGGCGTCACCGCCCTTGAGGTAGGCCTCCGTGAGGTCTTTCAGGGGCACACCGGCAGTGGCGAGGACAGACCCCAGTTTCGCCCCGGATCCCGCGAGCTTCTGCGTCTGGAGTTGCTGGGCAACCTGGGCGCGGATGCTGTCATCGACCGCCCCGTTCGATTTCCGCAGTGCGGACGTCAGCCCGTCGACCGCCGCCTCGTGCTCGGCTGCAGCCGCGGCAGCGTTCTGCTGCCGGGACGCGAGCATGCCCAGGCCGACGGTGGCTGCCGCGAGGGCCACACCCCACGGGCCGCCCATGACGCCCATCAGCCCACCCATCGCGGACCGAAGCCCGGAACCGGCCGCGGCCGTAACCCCGCGCAGCGCCCCGGTGAAACCACCGGCCTGACCGGCGGCGGTACGGAACGCTGACCCCATCGCCCCGATCGCGGGGACACGAGTCTGCAGGACAGCTACCGCCGCCCCGTACCGGGTGAGGGACTGACCGGCCGCACTGGCGAGGGTGCGCTGGACGGCCATCTGCTGATTCAGGGACCGGTAGGCGCCGGTGAGGCGTCCTCCGACCTGACCGGCCAGGTTCTGGGCCACAGGGCCGACACGGCGCATGAGGAGCATGGCCAGGACCGCGGACTGGACGGGGCCGGGCAGGGATGCGAATCCTGACACTAGGCCACCAACGAGGTGCCCGATCGGGCCGAGGACACCGGAGAGGGCGGACACGGCGCTCGCCGCAGCATCGAGGGTGAACACGACGATGTCGAGGGTGCTCGCGACACCGTTCCCTTCGCCGGCGACGTCGCTGAGAGCGGCAACGACAGGTTCAGCGCCCTTGGCGAGGTTCGTCAGCACATCGACGACCATCTGGCCGACGGACAGGAGGACGTGGAGGGCGGATGCCGCCGCGTCCCCTCCGATCTCCTTGAACGGTTTGAGGGCGCCGGCGGCGGCGTTCCCGATGTCGTTGAACGTGCTGCGTGCAGCTGCTTTGGCGTCGGGGCCGAACAGGGTGGCGGCGTCGTTGATGTACCGGAAGAAGCCTTCGATCTTCGGTGTGGCGTCGGAGATCCAGCCGGTGACGCCACGGATCATGTACTCCAGGCCGGGTGCCATGCCCGTGTACAGGGCGAGACCTGCCTGCTCCGATTTGGCTTTGAGCTGGACCATCGCACCGGCGAGGCCCTTGCCCTTCGCCTCGGCGATCTCGGAGGCGGCCCCGGTTGTCGACACGGCCCGCATCAGCGCGTCGAAACTGTCGACGCCCTGGTGGGCAAGGGCAATGGCGCCGGACATGGCCGGCTTGCCCATCGACTTCTTGACCGCCTCCGCGAAGTCCTTCTGCGACATTTTGTGCTGGGCTTCGGACAGGCCCTCGATGACGTGCCGCAGACCGAGGAAACGGCCCTGCGCGTCCCACGCCTCGATGCCCATGTCGGCGAGGCCTTCACGCATCTGCTTCGTGGGGGCGGCGAGGTTCGCCATCATGCCGCGCAGCGTCGTACCCGCGGTTTGGCCGAGGATGCCGGCCTTGCCGAGCATGCCGACCGCGGACGCGGCTTCCTGCATGTTCACGCCCAGCCCGTGGGCGACGGGCCCGGCGTACTTCATGGCGTAGTAGATGTCGATGATGTCGCCGGACGCGTTGTTCGCGGTCGCGGCGAGCGTGTCTGCGGCTTTCCCTGCCTGGTCGGCGCCCATCCCGAACTGGTCCATCATGTCGCCGAGGTACCGGGCGGAGTCGGCGGCGGACACGTTCGCTGCGGACGCCAGGGTCAGGGACGCCCGGGTGGCGGTGATCGCCTGATCGGTGCGGAAGCCGGCCTTGGCGAGCTCCACCATCGACTCTGCGGCACCAGCGGCGGTTGCCGCGGGGAGTGTCAGGTCACCGCCGAGCTGGTTCGCGGTCGCGGCGGCCCGCTGCATCTGAATCGCGGTCGCCGAGGTGACAGCCCCGAACGTGTTCATCGACTGCTGGTACTCGTTGCCGTGCTTGAGCATCCCGCCGAATCCCATGACGAGGGCCCCGCCGGACATGAGGGCGGCCAGCCCGGTCAGCTGGTGGCGGAGCCGACCAGACTCGGACGTCATCTGCCGCAGGCTGCGTGTCCCGCCGGCACCGACGGACCGCACGTGGGTGGAGGCCCGCTGTGCGGCGTTCGCGAGACGCAGCAGGTCCCGGACCGCGGTGTCGATCTGCCCCGACATGCGGGCGAGCTGACGGCCGGTGGTGCGGGAGTTGCCGCCGAGGGTGTTGACGTGCCGGTTCGCGGTGCGGGCGGCGTCCCCGTACCGGTTGAGCTGACGCCCGGCGGTGCGGGCGTTGTTCCCGAACGTGTTGAGGTGTCGGCCGGCGGAACGGGCGGCGCTGCCGAGGGTCCGGATGTGGCGGGAGGCGGTCTGGGATGCCTGGCCGAGCTCCCGGACCTCCGCCTTCGCGGTGCGGGCGTGGGTGCCGAGCGTCCGGGCGTGCTTCGACGCCGATTTGAGGGACTGCGCCAGGTCGTTGCCGTGCCCGCGCAGGTCAACCGAGAGGTTCCAGTTCGCCACCGGTTCCGCCCTCCCTCTCAGTGCTGCTCAGTCGTCGTTGGTGATGCCGTGTCGTCCGGCAAGTTCGCGCTGCACGCGGAGTGCGGCGGCTGCTGCTGCGGGGATCAGCCCGACCTTGACGCCATGCGTGTCGACACCGTCGCGGGCCAGCTGATCCTGTTTGTCTGCGACGACCTGACAGCCGACGCAGCGCTGAACGGTGACGGCGTAGGCGTCCTCTTCGCCGGGCCCGCCGTGGTCCCAGTCGTCGTACCGGGTGTTGCACTGCGGGCACACGGTCCGCTGGTACTCCAGGTACGCCTTGGCTTTGGCGCGGTCCCGGGACGTCCAGGTGCCATCGCCGATGCCCCGGAACTGGGAGTGAGGGATGCCCCACCGGTCACAGAGGGCGAGCTCGTCACGGAGACGCTCATCCCGAGTCAGCCTTTTCCCAGGTCCATGCGCGCGGTCTCCTGGACGTTCCACGCAGCGTTGAACAGGGCATTGGCCTCGGCTTCGGACCAGGTGTCGAGGTACTCGCGGGCGTCGTCAACGGTCATGCCGTCCGCCGACGACTTAGCGATCAGCTCGGGGGCGAGCGACTCGACGTTGAGGTCGTGTCCGTCCTCGGCCTGCTCCTCGGTGGCAGGGTGGGCCTTCTTCAGCGCCTCGAACTCCAGGCGGGACAGGGCCCGGAAACGGAGCACGATCGCCACTTCATCGAAGGCGGCCTGCGCTTCCGCCAGGTCCTGCTCGGCGCGGGCCACCGCAACCGGGCCGGTCGTGTCGCCAGGCCGGTCTTCCGCTTCGGCCCTGATGCGGCGCAGCGCGTACCGGGCGGACTCCAGGGTCGCCTTGGCGTCGACGTCGTCGCAGATCGTCAGCGCGACGGTGGGCCGGGTTCGGTTGCGAAGCCGGTCTCGCTGGGCTGCCCAGTGGGCGTCCTTGGCTACGGCGGCAGCCGGCGGGGCGGGTGCAGTGGCGGGCTTGGTGGGCATGTGATGGTCCTCCGTCTGAGGGGAAGGGGACCCGGCCGGGCGCCGAACGGCGCCCCTTCCCGAACGCTGTCGGGCCCGGCCGGGAGCTGAGAGGGGCAGATCACGGGCCGGTGGGCACAGCCGCGTTGAGGAGGGGCCGGTCCGTGATGGCGAAAGCGACGACGATCTTCGCGGCCTCGTTGTCGAGGGTGATCGCGGCAGAGTTCGAGGACACCGTGACCGGGAAGACGTCCATCCCGGCCGCGCCGGCGGTCTTGCCCTTGCGGCAGTTGACGATGAACCCGGTGGTGCCCTTGGCGAGCTCCGTCTCGATGTCGTCGAGGGTGTTGTCCTCGTAGAACGTGATGGACGAGTCGGAGGCGGAGTCGTCGCCGCCGATCTTCGACACGAACGTGGACGCCATGTCGGGCGTCTCGATCATCTGGTTTTCCAGGGAGAACCCGTCGACTGCGGCGATCTGGCGGCTGTAGTCGGTGGCGCCTTCCAGCTCGACGGCTGTCGGCATGTATCCCGGATCGGCGATCGTCTCGACGAAGAGGATCTTCGAGATGCCCTTGCGCTGGAACCTGGCCATGATGGGGCCCCTTTTCCCGGGGCTCCGCCGGTGGCGTGCGGCCCCTAAAACAAACGTGTGTGGGAATCGGCCACGAGGTGGCACGTCCGCGCTGGGGCCGCCGCGGTGCGGTAAAAGACCTGACCGGGGTCAGGCGGGGGTCAGGTCGAACCTGAACCGCTGTACGTAACTGATGATCCCATCGGCGGGGTCATTCGTTCCCCCCGGTTCGGTTTCCAGGGTCCGGCTCATGACGCTGACGCCGGGCAGGATGAGCGGGTGGAGCCACAGGCCGGTGCCCGGATCGCGGCTGAGGAAGGCTTCGCGCGCCTTGTCGGCCATCCATTCCACCTGCTCCGGGTCACCGTTGCTGCCTGGTTTGGCCGGGTCCGGTCCGGACACGGATGTGACCTGGTACACGGGTGACAGGTCGTCGTTCATGTCGGCCAGGGGCGGACCGTCGAGGGCGGTGTCGAGGGAGTCCAGCAGGTAGTAGTTCTGCGGTGCGCCAGTGGGTTTGCGGCCGCGGCCAACGGGCCGGTTGCTGGCCGAGGCGAGCAGGGCGGCCAGGGCGATGGTGACGGGCCGTCTTGCAATCATCGGAGTACCTCCGCGACGGCGTACCGCATCTCCATCATCAGCGTCGCCCCGATGTAGTCAATGGCGGGCCCAACGTGCGGGAACGGCGGCTGATGGTAGGTGCGGCCAATGCTGTCGGTCATGCCCATGTACCCGAACTCGAGGCGGCGTCCCTGCGGGGCGTTCGTGCCGATGGTGCACGAGGCCCCGTATGGCAGGCGTCGAGTCGTCGTCTCCCACGAGTTGCGGTACGCGCCCGTGATGACGTTCGGCCCAGGCCGGCCGGACGCGTTACCGCGGATACGGGCCCGCCCGAGCTCCCCGGTATGACGGACGGCCCGCTGGATCGCGGGGCCGATCTGGGTGCGGGCCCGGTCGAGGCGGTCTGCGAGTTCGTCAGGGGTCACGGGGTCACCTCGCCTGCATCTGATCGATGGGGGTGATGCGTACGACCTCGACGGTTCCGGCTCGACCGGGGTCGGTGGCAATCCATGACCGGCCGATCAGTGCGGTGCGCTGGGTGTCGTGAACGCCGACGACGGTGACCATCGCGTCCTTCGGAGCAATGGGCGCGGACAGAGGGGTGAGGAGTCGGTAGCGGGATGTGGTCTCTGTTACCCACGGCTGGTTTTGGTTCGGGGTGGAGGTGATCTCGGCCTGCGCGGAGGATCCCTGGACCGCCCCCGGCCCTTCGTAGAGGACGTCGCTGTTGGGGTACTCCAGCTGGCCGGTTTCGTCGTTGAGGACGGGCTCGCCGGTTGCGGGCAGCTCGATGCGAACGGTGTCGATGAGGAGGTTGCCGCCGATCCAGCTGACGACTCCCGCGAGGGCGGTGTCGAGTCCGGCCATCACGTTCTCCCCTGCGCCCAGTCGGCGAGCTGCCGCAGCATGGCCACGGTCAGTTCGTGGCGGCCGCCGTCGAGGTCGTCACGCTCCAGCGCGGCGCGTTCGAGGGCAGCAGGGTCGATGTTCTGGAGGAACGCGGCCACCAGATCGCCGTCAGCCTGCTCGGGGGCAGCGACCGCGACGTGGGCGAGCCCTTCGAAGTCCAAGCCCTGGTGCGGGGCGGTGTGGAGCACGAGGAGCGGGGCGGCGCCGACCTGATGCTGGAGGCTGTATCCCTGGAGAGACCGGCTGACGTCGGTGCCGTCGATCGCGACCTTGGCTGCGACGCCGTCGGCAGTAATGCGGACGTGGCGGGGCTGGTCGGCCATGCTGGGGGCGGTCATACCGGGGCCCCTTCCTTGCACAGGCCACAGGCGCAGGCAGCGGCGTCGGCTTCACCGCTTTCCCTCCACAGCGCATACCGCTCTGCGGCCAGACGGTCAGCGTCGCCGCCTCGCACTGTTCCGTCGAGGGCGATCCCGATGGCGCCTCTCAGCCCCATGAGTTCGCCGTGCAACTGTGCGCCAGCGAAAGGCGTGAGGGCCTCCTCACGCGCTTCGAAGTGCGTCAGGCGGCGGTGGTACTCGCGCAGAAGCGAGTCGATAGTCGCGCTCATGCGGCATCACCGCCACGACGAGCTCGGCGCGCATGCCTGTCGATCTCGTGGACGAGCGGTACGTACGCTTCGCCTTCGCTGTTGCTGAACATGAGTACGTGCCGCACGCCGACAGGCTCGTAGCTGGCGCCGCACCACTGGCAGCGGCGACCGATTCCTGGCACCTTGGGTGCCGCGTGCCGTCCTCGGCGGTGCAGGTGTCGCATACGGAGCGCATAGCACCGTGAGTAGACAGCGGTGAAAGCGGTGTACAGCCCACCGCCCTCCCGTTTGAAGCTTGGGAGGAAGCGGTACGCCAGCGCCAGGGCGGGGTTCATGCCGGGTCTCCGGATTCGATGTCGGTGCGGCCGTTGAGGTCGGGGCGGGGTATCCAAGACCGGATGCACCCGTGGTGGGCGGCGGGGTACATGGAGGCGTCATCAATGCTGCGGATCGTGCCGTCCGCGTGATCGGTGTCGGGATGATTCACGAACCCGCATTCGGGTCCGTCCACGCACTGCATCCACTCGGCGTCCAGCTCCCACCGTGAGGTGTTCACCGCACCTGTGTTCGCCGCGACAACGCCCTGCCACGACAACGCGGACCGGGCCCACGCTTCGACAGGGTGCCGGGACTGGTCGGCGTAGATGACCGTGCCCAACGGATGCTCGGCGGCCAGGCGCAGGATGTCGATGCCCTGGTGGTTCCGACCAGCGGCGACCTCGCGGGTGTCGTTCTGTGCGGTACGGGCGAACGCCTGAGCGCGGCGGACGGTCTCCTGGATGCGACGGATCAGGTCGGCGTAGAACACCGCGGTGATCGGGGTGACTGCCGCCTGATGATCGACGGTCCACTGAAACAGGGTCAGGTCCCGGTTGGTGCGACGTAGGGCCTGGAGTGCGCCGTCGCGGTAGGCGGCGGGAAGGTCGATGGCAGCCCATTTCTCGGCAAACGCGCGGGCGTCACGGTCGAACTGGGCGACCTGCCGGTTGAACGCGTTGACCGCGGTACGGATGCGGAGGGTGCTGCCGCGGCCGGGGCGGATTCGTTCCAGGGTCCGCAGCAGGGCATCCTGGGCGGCGGTGATGCGGGACCATTCGCGGGCCAGGCGTTGGGAGGACAGCAGGATCAGGGCGAGAAGTTCCTCGCGGGTCTCCCTGTCCTGGACGGGGGTCGTCATCGGCGGGGCCGCTCGACGAGCTGGATGATGCCGAACCCGTCGCCTGTGTCCTCGTCGGCCGGGTCGTCGGGTGCGGGGGGCTCCCCCGCGATCAGGGCGGCGAGCTGGCGTTCGTAGGCCTTGATGGACTCCGTATACGACACGGACACCACTCCGGACACGTTGACCGTGGACGGCTGGCCGCGCAGGGCGGCGAGACGGCTGCGCACGACTGAGATGGCGACGGCCCGCGCGGATCGGAGCTGGGTGTACCGCTGCTCCAGGTCTGCCAGGTCGGTGTCCTTGCCGAGCTCGTCGAGGAGCCAGGTCTGTACGGCGGCGTCCACCAGGTCCTCCTGTCGGGGGCGGGAAGGGGTGCAGGTGCGGGCCCGGCTCTTGGCGCCCCACCAGGGGGCCGGGCCCGCACGCCGCTTACTGACCGCCGGTGCCCTCAGCGGCGGTCGTCCGGCCCCGGGCCGGCTTACGGGCCGCGGTCTTGCGTGCGGCCGGCTTGGTGTCCTCGGAGTCGCCACCCTCGGTGGGAGTCTCGTCCTTGGACGTGGTGTCGGCTTCGGTCTTGCCGACGGGCGTTTCCCCGTCCTCCCATGCGTTCGGGTTGGTGACCAGCGCCGCGAGGTGCGGTGCCGGTTCCTCGCCGGGGTGCAGGATGACGGTCCGGTGGCGTTCCGGGTCGCGTACGTACACGGCCTTGCTGAGCTTGGCCATGACGGTCACGCCCCGAGGACGGTCGCGGAGATGTGGATGTCCGGGACGTACAGGACGGGCATGCCGATCGCGGCACCACGGGTGTAGATCTGGACCGGGTCGTCTTCGACCTTGGTGACGACGACGATGCCGGGGGCCTCGGCGCGGGTGAGTGCCGGGTTGGTGCCGGAGGTGAACTTCATGGACTCGCGGGTGACGCCGTACTGGGTCTGTCCCCACTCGGCGGCCGGAACGTTCGGCACCATGATCCACTTGTTGTCCGGGAGGACACGCTGGTAGACGTCGTCGTTCCAGACCTGGACGTCGTACGTGACGATCGGCGGGAGCCCGTAGCGGGCTCGTACCGTGTCGACCTCGTTCGGCGCGAGCGTCGCCGTCGGCGTTCCGCCCACGGTGGACGACCCGTAGTACGCGGCCCGGTACTCGGCGTTCGACGCGAGGAGGGCACGGGCCCGGCGGGACGTGATGATCTCGCGCGGGGCCGGCGCGCCGCCGTCGACGAGGTAGTCCATCCAGGCCCGCTCGTCGGACAGGGGGGTGGCGTCCGGGTCGTCCCACAGGACGGCCGCGGTCGGCATGTTCTCCGCCGGGACGTTCCAGTTGACGTCCAGGCCGAGGCCCGGAAGGTTGACCGCACCGGTGGCCAGGAGCTGGCCGGCGGCGAGTTCCTGCGAGGTCCTGATGGACTCGACGTGACGCTCCACGTCGGAGTACAGCAGGTCGATGTACTGCTGCGTGTCCTGGCCGTGGCCGACGTCGAGGAGGATCTGGTCCATCTCGGAGACGGCGAGGGTCTGGCCGAGGGCGGGCAGCATGCCCTCGTTCACGACACGCTCGGCCTGGCGCTTCGCCATGGCCGTCGGTGCGTCGTACGCCCGGAACTTTGCGGCGTTGACGCGGCGCTTCGCGGACGTGGTACGGAACTTGATGCCCTGAACTGCAGTCTCGGGCAGCACTTCCTGGGTGAGCCGGTAGTTCGCGGGGGTGTCGATCTGCCGGGCGAACACGGTCAGGTCGGTGTCATTGGTGTCCTGCAGAAGGAGCTCAAGGGCTTCCATCGTGGTCTCCTCCTTCTACCGGTAGTGGATGTTGACGCCGGGGGCCGTCGCGGTGACGTTCGCCGGGTCGAGGGGGACAGGGAGCTTCGCCGCGAAGACTTCGCCGTGCCACAGCAGGGCACCGGCGGCCTTCGTCGAAGCGGGGTTGAAGCTGATCTCCGAGACGAGGAACCCGGCGAGGACCTGGGTGCCGTCGGAGGCGATGTCGGTTCCGCCGGCGGTGGTCGTGGCGACCGTGACGGACGGGGTGGTGCCGCCGGTCAGGTTGGCGCCGGACGCGGTCATCTGGGCGACGTTGTCACCCGTGTACTGGCCGGCGAACGTGACGGTGACCGGGGTGCCCGGGTGGGGGCCGCCTGCGGTGGCGACGTCTCCGGGGTTGATGTTCGACAGGTTCTCGAGAGCTGTCTTCACCTGCGCCGCGGTCGCGTTGTACGGGATTGCGGCGGTGGTCTGCCCGGAGAACGTCAGCGTGTACGTGCCGCCGGTGGGGGTGCCGGTGACGGTGACGGTCTGAACCTCGCTGGTCGTACCACCGTAGGGGCCGTACAGCCCGGACGCGGTGATCTTTCCGAGCGGGATGCCGGACTTCATGACCGTGCGGCCCTGAAGCAACGGGTTCGCTGACACGGTGTAGTGGGTCTCGGCACTGAACTTGGTCAGGTCGAGGGTGACGGTGTTGGTGTCCTGGACTCCTACCAGGGACGCGAGCCACGGCCGGTCGGCGGTGACGCTGTCCGTGTAGGAGTAGGGCTGGAAGTCGTTCACGACTGCCTCTCCTCATGAAAGCGATACGGCTGGCAACGGCACCCGCAGGTGCACGTCCACGAGGAGGAGGGCGTGGTCCCAACCCCAGCCAGTGGCCAGGAAGGCTGTGTCAGGCGGCGGGCTTGTGGCCGCGGAGTCGGGCCATTTCACGGCCGCGGTCTCCGGGCTTGCCGGTGGGGGTCTGCCGTGCGGGGGGTCCGCCTGCGGGTGCACCGCCAGGGGCCGGGGGGAGCTGCAGGCTGGCCGGGTCGACCTGACGGACACCGAAGAGTTCCGGGCGTCGGCTCTTCAGCGCTTCTGCTGCTGCGGTGACGTCGTCGTCCGTGGCGTCGTTGTCGACGCGCAGGAGAGCAGTGGCGTCGTCAAGGTCGGCGCCGGTTGCTCCTAGTCCTACGAGAGTCGCCCGACGGGTCGCCGTGGTGACCAGGGCTGCCGCCAGGGTCTCCTTCTCGGCCAGACGCCGTTCACGCTCTTCGAGTTCCTGAGCGCGGCGCTCCGTCTCCGAAAGTTGAGCCTGCTCGGCAGCCTTCTGCGCGGCAACGTAGTCCCGGAGGCCATTGACGTCGTCGAAGCCAAGGTCGGCGGCGAGACGCTGGTTCCCGTTGCGGCGCCCGGAGTCCTTCTCGGCGGTCAGCTTCTGCTCAAGCCAGTCGGAGCGGACGATGAGTTCGCCGTCTGCAGGGCCGGGGCGAGTAGCCGGGGGCTTGGGCTTGGGAAGGTTCGCCGGGTCGTCACTCGGGGGGTCTACCGGCGGGTCACCACCGTCGTTGTAGAACACGCCGAGGGCGGTCACACCGGCGTACGGGTGCAACCACGCCGAGTGGATGGCGGGGACGCGGTGGTGCTGCGTGGGGCGACGCATAAGCGCAAGTCCTCCCGAACTTGTTCCAGGCCCCGCGCCTTGATCCAAGGAAAGCATGGGTTTGGTCATTCGTTGCCCCCGGTCCCCTGCCGCCCCTGTACGGGCAGGTCTTCGGCGTCCTCTTCTTCGCCGGCGTCGGCGACCGGGGGGAAGTTCGGGGCGGGTGCGGTCGCGGTCTCGTCGGGGGCTTCCAGGCCGAGAAAGTGGGCTACGGCTTCCGGGTTGCCGAGGGCGTCGGCGAGGAAGCGGGCCTTTTCGAACTGGCGGGACTGGATTTGTGCGATTTCCGCTTCGACGTCGTCGATGGGGAACCCGGCGTCGGTGAGCATCCGCACCCCCGTCTCCAGGGACAGGACACCCTTCTCTACCCCGTTGGAGACCTGGTCGAGGACTGCGGCCCTGTCGGTGGGGGTGTACGGGCCGCGGATGAGGAGGGCATCCTGCGGTGTGACGCCTGCCCAGTCGGGGTGCTGGCCTGCCATGTTCAGGCGCTGGGCGAACTTCAGAATGAGGCTTTCCTTGTGCTCGCGAGCCAGGCGCATGCTGCCGATGAGGGAGTCCAGTGGGCCGAGGCTGATCTGCATGGCGAAACCGGACGGCACTTCGGACGGGGACAGAGTGCCGAGGGATACGGCGGGCAGCCGCACGATGGTCGACGCCCGGTCCTTGAGGTCGGCGACGTGGTTGCGGAGCTCGGCCAGGGCGCTGGACGTATCAACAGCGGTGAGCTTCCCGGCGTCCCCCAGCTTGAAGACCATGCCGGGGCTCGCGGCGAGTTCCTGCCGCGGGTCGGTGACCCCGGACACGGCAAGCATCGGCAGGCCTGTCGTCGCCGATGCTCGCGCGGAGTCGGTATCGGACCCGGCGAGCTCGTCGAAGACCTGCAGCGCCTTCGCGAGGGACGACTGCCCCCAGTGCTCCTCTGCGGGCGGCACCGTGTTGGGGACGTGGATGACCGGGATGAAGTCGATGAGGAGGTCGAGGTGGTCAAGGACTTCGCCGTCGGACCGGGTTGCGTAGGTGGCGGTGTCCAGGGGTAGCGAGTCGACGTCGATGTTGCCCTTGAGGTCGCCGATGACCCATGTGGCATCGGTGAGGTAGCACGTGAAGTAGGAGGGTTCGTCGTTCCACGCGTACTGGCGTGCGATGGCCCCGGAGGCGGGTTCGATGAGGTCGCCGGGGGTCAGGGCGGGCCCTGGGGGGTCGATGGTGTCGTCGGCGTCCGCAGCGGGTTCCGGGGCTGGCGGGAGGGCGCGCACGGCACGGGTGCCGGTCTCGTCGACCCCGGTAACGGTCAGGGGCCGAATCCAGTCCAGCTCGTAGGTGATGCGCCGCAGCCGGGCCTCGAGTCCGCGCTTCGGGTCGGCGGGGAGCTCCCAGGCGAAGTGGACGCGGCGCGGGTACTCGCCGCCGTCGTCGTCCTCCCCGATGACGGGGAAGTAGAACCCGGGGTCGGTGACGCGCAGGGTTGGCCGCTTCTTCGCCGGGTCCCACGCCATGCGGTAGACGCCGTCCCCGAGGGCGACGGTCTTTCGTTCGCACTGCTGGAGCCGCATGGGCAGGAGTTCGGCTTTCGCCCAGTCCCTCAGGAGGTCCTGGACGCGCTCCGCCATGGCACCCGAAGCCGCCCCGGGCTCCCCTGCCGCAGTCTGTTCCGCGCCGGGGACCACGATCTTCTGTTCGCGGCCCAGGACGTTCGCGACGAGCGTGTCGATGAACATGCTGGGGTCGCCGAACTCGCGCCGGTCACGCGCGCTGGCCCCGTCTACGACTTCGGCGATCTCGGCGGCTTGGTTGTGGTCGTAGGCGGACAGCAGCTTGTACGCGGCGAGGCGCCGCTCGTCCTCTGCGGGGACCCACATGGCCTGTGCTTCGGGGAACGCCCTGCGGTTGGGCATGCCCATCGCATCGGAGTAGACGGGCTTGTAGTTCAGCCAGCTCCACGCATGGATGGCGATCTGCCTGAGACCCACCAGATACCCCTCTGTGCCAGGCCCCGCGCCATGTGATCAGCGTACGGGCGTGGACGCCGGGTGTTGCCCCTGCCTCAAGCAGACGGCGGCATATACCTGACCGCGATCTTCTTCGGGGGAAATTCGCCAGAGTTCCAGACGGTGGCCCGCGGGTGGCTTATCGTCAGCATTGCGTGACCAAGGAGTCAGCATGCGTACACCCTCCCTACGGAGAGGGGGTGATATGAGCATGGCTGGACGACGCCGACGGCCGCGACAATGGAAAACCCCGAGCTGGGGGATTATCAGGGCGCTGGTGATCTCAGTTGGCTGGCACCTTCTGAGTCACTTCTTCAGCGACTGAGCCCCCTGCTCAGGGCTTCGTCCGGGGCCTCAGGGCGGCATTCGCCGTCTTGGGGCCCCTCTCCATGTGGCCGCCTCAGCGCACGAAGTAGTGCGCTAGGTTGGCCTGGGTTCCAATGTACAGATCACGATCGGTCTCTGTACCCCTTTCCGAACGTTTCCGGTACCAAAAATGGATTCACCACTTCACATTTTCCGGTTGCCAGCGGTCGCCATTTCCGGTTGTCATCTACGTCCTGCCAGTCTCTGATCGCTGTAGGAACTGCTGCCCACCGCTGTTGTCGCCGGGTTGGCGAGTTCAGTGAGCGCGTGGACGAGTGCGTCTAGGCGGTCTGGTGAGTCCATGCCGGGTACCCAGGTGACCATCTGTGATTCGAGGGCCGGGAGCTCTGCGGTGTGGTGGACGAGGTTCGTCTCGTAGAGCTGGGCGATGGGCTCGGCGCGCAGCCGTTTACCCTTCTTCGCTGTGACGTCCACGATCCTTGGCATGGGATGACCTTCGGTGCGCCCTTGGCGTTCGAGTTCGTTCCAGGCCTGGATGACGTTCTGGCGGGCCATGTCGCCGCCGTAGTTCGTCTCGACGACGATGGCGTCTGCCTGCAGTTCGAGGGCGAGGAGGCAGGTTTCGCGGCCGCGGGCTTCGGCGCTGTGGCTGCCGGTGCGGTCGGCGAGGACGTAGTAGTGGCCGTCGGTGGAGCGGCCGGCGGCGACGATGCCGGATTCGTCGTGTCCGGGGGTGTCGCCTCCGGCGGGGTCGAGGGCGACGACGACGCGGGTGAGGTCGACGGCGCGGAACGCGATGGGGTTGATGCGGTTGTCCGTGATCCACGCCCATTGCCAGACGCCGCCTTCGAGGGGGCGGGGCTGCTGTTGGTAGAGGGCCCACCAGACGCGTTCGCCGACGGCTCGTTTGGTGCGGGCGAGCTCTTCCTCGTCGTACTGCTCGGGCCAGAGAGCTTCGCCGGGTTGCCGTCCGAGTGGGTCTGTGTCGGACAGGGCGAGGGCGGGCAGGTCGATGAGGGTCCAGTTCTCGGGTTCGGTGTCGAGGATCTGCCCGGACAGGTCCAGTTCATGCCAACGCGTATTAATGAGAACAATGGAGGCACCGGGGGCGCGTCGGGTGTAGAACACGGACCGGTACCAGTCCCAGACGCGTTGGCGCTGGGCGGGGCTGTTCGCGTCGTCGGAGCCTTTGAACGGGTCATCGATCACACCAAGTGAAAATCCCTTGCCAGTAAGTGACCCTCCGACACCGGCCGTGACCATGCCGCCGCGGACGGATGACCCGCGGGGAGCCTCGAGGTCGAACCGGTTCGCGGCCCGGGATGCCGGGTCGAGACGGACACCAAGGGTGTCGCCGTACAGGCGTAGCTGGTCGCGAACCCACCGGCCGTGGTCGTCGGCGAGCTCCGCACCGTAGGAGGCCAGCATCACTCGGGCGGTCGGGTTGCGCCGCAGGTACCAGAGGGGGCCCCACCGCGAAGCGCGCTGGCTCTTCCCGTGCCTCGGAGGGCAGGTGATCATCACCTGCATCCGTTCCCCTGCTGCGATCCGCCGGAACACGTCATCGATCATGTCGAGGTGCGGGGCCTGCTTCTCGCGGCCTTCGGTCAGGACGGATGCGAGGGCGCCCGGGGAGCGGTCCATGGCCATCTGCCGTTCCACCCAGGCCAGGCGGAGGCGGACGTCGGGGCTCGCTTGTGCGGCGATGCGGCGGCGATCGGCGATGGGCAGGGTTCGGTAGTGCTGGAGCAGCGTGTCCTCGAGGAGGTCATCCGTTGGTGTTGCCACCAGCGTCCTCCTGCTCGCCAGGCACCGTGGGGGTGATCTGACCGGCGTAACTCATGAGGGTGTGCAGTTCGTCCAGGGACCCGTTTCCGAGGGGTACTGCACCGCCGTCGGGGCCAGAGAGTTCGGTGCGCTGCGGCATGTCGAGGCCGTTGAGCTTGGCCCGCCGGTCCATGAGCTTGAGGATGGTGTCGACGGCCTTGAGGTCGATCTCCTCGCCGACGATCTCGCGTTCCTTGTCGAAGATGGGGCTGGGGGTGGTGGCCTTGTCCCAGACGGCTTCGAGGAGGGAGTCGAGGCGTTCATTCTCCTGCTGCCGGTACACGGATGCCTCAGCCTTTTCGGCGTCGCGTGCTTCTTCGAGGGCGCGGATGAGGTCTTTGGAGGCGCCTTGGACGCTGGAGTAGCCGAGGCAGGTGGGGGATTCGGGGCCGGTGATGCGGGGGTCGTCGTAGCGGATGCCTTCGCGGCGGTAGGCGATGAGCTTGGCGCGCCGACTGGTGATGGCGGCCTGGGTGGCTTTGGAGTTCATGGCGGTGGGGCTCCCGCTGTGTCGTTGTTCCGGTTAGGCCCCGCGCCTGTTACCGATGATCCCCGATGCGGGGCTTCTCCTTCCCCCTGCCTGGTGGTGGTGTCATCCTGCGCGCATGAGGCGTATGCGCGGGGTGGGGATGGTTGTGGCGGCGTTGGCGGCCGCGGTGACGGTGTCGGGGTGCGGGAGTGATGGGGGCGGGGATGCGGGGGCGAAGGCGTCCTCGAGCCCTTCGGTGTCTGTGTCGCCGACTCCGGAGCCTGTGCCGACGGTTGAGGAGCCGGTGTACGCGGCCGGCCCGGAGGGTGACATCGACCGGTTGGCGGACGAGAAGGGCTGGGCTGTTGATGAGTTGTATTCGTCGGCGTCGGATTTCGTGGCGGACATCTGCGAGTCGCTGCCGGAGAGCGCGGTGGACGGGATGTCCCGGCCTCAGTGGCTGGCGGAGTCGGGGAATCTTGACGGGGCAGGGGCGGACATTCTGAAGGCCGGCGTTCCGAAGCTGTGCCCGAAGTGGACGAAGACCTTGAACCAGGCGGTGTCTGGGGACTATGAGCGTTGGTTCGGGAACGGGACGTATCTGGTGTCGTCGAAGCCGCCGACTGACGAGCAGTTGGCGGAGGACGAGGACACGGTGACGATCCCGCCGGGCACGTACCGGGCGAAGGGCAGCATGAAGGATTGCTACTGGGAGCGGACGTCGGAGTCGGGGGAGATCATCGACAACGGTTTCGCGACGTCGGCCCGGGTGATCACGGTGACGATTCGGTCGTCGGACGGTCAGTTCACGTCGGAGCGTTGCGAGGTGTGGAAGCCGGTGCAGTGACGGCGGGTTCATGCGGAAGGCCCCGGCCGGGGGGATTCGGTCGGGGCCTTCCGCTGTCCTGCGGTGGGGCGGGGGGTCTGTGGCACGGCCCGGTTGGCGGGCTCCTGGGCGCGGGGACGTCGAGGAAGTCCGTTGTCCGGGCCGTGCAGTTCTAGCGTGGCGCACGATTGGGGGTTTGTCCGGGCTGCCCTTCCCTCGGGTCCTCCCCCCGTGTGCCGGCCTGCACGGTCAGTGCGGTGGCCAGAGTTCGGGGCTTTGGTCCCTTCAGTCCTCGCCGCGACGACTCCTTGCGGAGGTGGTAGCGGAGGGGGCTGTGGTGGTCGAGGACGTTGGGGTCGAGGATGGCGATGAGGAGCCGCCCGTCGGGGAGACGGGCGGTCACCGTGTTCGGGCTGGGCGTCACGGCAGCTCGTTCCGGGTGTTGGCGATGATGCCGCGGGTGTTGGCGTGGATGCTGCGCTGATCGACGGTGATGTTCCCGTTGTAGTGGTGGTGGACGGGTGCCGGCGCGGCCTGGGCGACTTCCTTGGCGCTCTTCATCAGGCTTTTGAGGGCGAGGACGGGGAGCGTGAGGGCGGCGGGGACGCCTACGACGCACCCGCAGACCCAGGCGATGACGGTGGGGTCGGCCTGGCCGGAGCCCCAGAGGACGGCCGTTGTTGATGCGCCGAGAACGCCCACGAGGACGCTGCTGGTGAGGATGGTGGTGTTGAGGTCGACGGCGCGTTGGGTCATGGGGGGCCGGCCGGGCTGGGGTACAGGTTGGGCGTCGCCGATGGTGGGGAGCTTGCTGTCGTCGCGGTGGAAGGTCGGGATGCGGGTGGCGTCGTTGATGGCTGCGCGAAACTGCTGGATTTGCGCGTCGATCTGCACCTGGGTGTCGGGCTGGGTGGGGTTCATCGTGGGGTCCTTACGCGGCAAGGGGCAGGGGCTGTGGACGCAGAGAGCCCCCGGGTACGACCCGGGGGCTCTCCTTGGTCGCTCGGTTGGGTCAGTCGTCGTCCGGCTGATTGCGGGACATTTCGTTGAAGTAGATGGCGGCGAAGCGCACGGCTGAGTCCTCGCTGAGGCCGGCCTTCTTCAGGCCGACGATCAGCTCAGCCATGTGGAGCATCGCTTCGTCCATGTGCGTCATCTTCAGGTCCGGGAACTCGTCCGGCTGCATCAGGAACCTCACCGGTAGGGGCCGCGTAGGTTCCATCATCGCCCCTCAGGAGCTTGTTCTGCAGGCCAAGTTTGACGCACAGGTCACGGAAGGTTCGGTCGGATTTTTCGTAGCCGGCCCGGACCATCAGGGGGTAGATCTCGGACGGCTTGGCGGGCCGACCGTGGGTCGCGAAGAGGGTCACGGCGAGGTTGTCGTTGGAGACCGGCTTTGGTGTCGCGGCAGCCATTTCAATGGCGGCTGCTTGCTGGGCGGCGCGCTCGAGGGCGTCTTCGTCGATGAGGGCTTCGGTCAGGCGGGGGATGTCGGCGGGTTTCCCGGAGGAGGGCGGGGTGATCGGGTCGCCGTCGTCGTCGGTCATGCGGCCGAGGAGGAGGCTGTAGGGGGCGGGCTTGTCCCAGGAGGTGTAGAGCTCCCAGACGGATTCGTGCATGCGGTCGGCGGTGACGTTGCCGTGGGCGTCGCCGCGGAGGTTCGGGATGATGCGGGCCCAGCGCTGGGTCCAGGCGAGGCCCATGGCGCGGGCGGTGACGTCGTCCATGTCGGGGCGAATGGGGGAGAGCTCGCGGGCGGCGTCCATGAAGAGGTTCTGCATCCGCGTGTAGTCGTCGGAGCCTTCGGTGAACGCTTCGGCCATGGTGGCGTAGGCCTTGGCGGGGGTCGGCTGGAAGGGGCCCTTCGTCGTGGACATGTAGGCGACGGTGCCAGGGTCGGTGAAGATCGCCATGTCGGGGGCGCCGGCGTCAGGGAACAGCATGCTGAGCTCGGACGAGTTGTTGGTGCGGAGCCCGATACGGCCGGGGGTGAGTTCGTCCATGGTGCCGGTGATGTACTCACGGGTGGCGCGGAGCCCGGTGTTGGAGACGCGGACGTTGACGGAGCGGCCCTCTTCGATGATGAAGTCGATGCCTTCGAGGACGTCGTCGGGCATCGACTTCGTCTCGTCGACGCGGATGTGGATGGCGGGGATGTCGGGGCGTGCGGGCAGGTTGTCGACGTCCTCGTCCTCGAGGAGGTCGGCGTACTCGGTTTTGCGGGCGGCGATGGCGGCCCTGGCTGCCTGGATGACGAGGCGGCACTCGTCTTCGGTGGTGGCCGGCCAGTCGATGAGGGGGCGGCCGATGCCGTACCGCAGGTACGGGTTCACGAACACCGCGGACATTTTCGCGGAGGTATCGAGGTCGATGACGATCGCGTCGACGCAGCGGACCAGGCCGAGGCCAAGGGTCTTCATCAGAGCGGTCTTCCCGGAGCCCTGGGCGCCGATCGCGATGAAGCCTTCGTCCTTGAGGTTCAGGCCAGCTTCGGTTCCGTTGCCGATGACGCCGAAGCCGACGGGCCGGTTGATGGTGGTGGGGGTGAGCTTCGGGTAGGGGATGGCGCCGCGCATCATGTTCTTCCGTGTGATTGCGAGGAAGACGACGTTGCGGGGGATGTCGGGGCCGCCGGCGTTGAAGGACACGCCGCCGCCCTTGGGGAGGTGGAGGGCGCCGGCGAGGGCGGCTTCGTAGCCGCGGAGCGCGTCGATGTTCAGGTGCGCCGGGAGGGTGACCTTGATGGTTTCGCCGGCGCCGCTCCCCCACTTGTCGACGACCGGGTCGGCGACGGCCCCTTCGATGCCGCAGACCTCTTCGATGAGGCGCGCCCAGGAGCTCTGGGCGCCTTTGATCTGCTCGCCGTGTTCGAGGCGCCGGTCGAGTTCCTTCTCGGCTGCTTTTGTGTCCTCGCCCCACCGGTCCATGCCGATGTTCGCTGCGGCGCCGGTTGCCCAGATCGCACCGCCGAAGCACATGGTGAGGAGGGTGGGGCCGGTGGCGAGGGCGTAGGAGACCCAGCCTGTTGTGGCGAGCCAGGACGCGGCGCGGGCGACCTGGACGCGGCGCCAGGAGCCGCGGGCCTTCTCGTACATGACTGCGGCACCGGTGCAGAGGGCTCCGGCTCCTGCTCCGGCTTCCCAGGGGATGTCGGCGAGGGGTGCGACGAGGGCGGATGCGAGGGCGAGTTCGCTGCCCCATGCGACGAGCCGCCCGGGGGTGACGGCGTCCCTTGAGAAGTCCCATCGCTTCGGCTTGTCGGTGAGCGTCACCGGTAGTTCTGCAGTGGACATGATGTTCCTCCTTCCTGGTGTGGTTACTCGGACGATCCCCGACCGGCGGCGACGTCCCATTTGCGTTCAGCGCGGGCGCCCTTGCCGTTGCGCCCCTTGGCGTTCAGGCGCAGTTCACGCTGGTGGGCTTTCTGGGCGGCTTTGATGGCCTTCATCAGCTCTTCGGAGACGCGCCGGACCTGCCCGGCGGTACGCAGGACGGTGTCATCGACGATGTTTTCGGTGGGCCAGGTCTTCGTCATGCGCCGGTAGAGCTTGTTGATCGAGTCGGCGACGACTTCGACGCCGACTGCTGATCCGGCGACTTCGGACAGGACGGTGACCATGTGGCCGCGGCCGAAGCCCTTCATGAGGTTGACGAGCTTGCGTGTGCTGGCGTCGGAGGCGGGGACGAGCTTGCTGCCGCCCTTCTGGTTGACGCCGGAGGCGTTGCCTGAGGGCAGGGCAAGACGGGCAGCGTGTGCGGAGGCGATGGCGGCGCGGAGCTTCGCGGCGTCGAGCGTCCCGGGGGCGTTGCGGATGTTCCACCGCTCCTCCCCGATCCGCGGGTCGAGGACACGGATGATGTCCGCGCGGTGGGCCTGGACGAAGACGACCATGATGCTTTCCGACATGACGCCTGCGGTGCGGGCGGCGACGGCAGCGTTGTTCAGGTGCTTGATGACCGAGGGGTGGAGGGGGGCGGTCTTCGCGAGGGCGCGGCCGGCTTCCTGCACGGCGATCGACAGGTTCTTGCACATGTTCGGGATGCCGGTGAGCTCGATGATGTGGTCGGCCATGTCGGCGTCGTCGTCGCTGTGGAGGCCGTGGGCGAGCTGGTCGGCCATGGCGCGGAGGATTGCGTAGGCCACCGAGGTGCGGAAGTCGATCTGCCGCGCGATGGCGGTGCCCGGTGTGCTGGTGCCGGCGGGGGCGGACTGGATCGCGGGGTAGTTCACTGGGGTGCTCCTCGGGTTCTCGGCTGCGGCCGCGAGGGCGAGCAGCTGGTCTTCGTTGTGCAGCGCAAGGTCGATGTGGTGGTTGTGCTGGCGGATGACTTCGGTTTTCACCCTGTGGGGGTCTCCGGTGTTGCCGTCGCGTGCCGCCTGCTGGGCTGCTGCTTTTCCGGCGGCTACGGCTTGGCGGCGGCGCTTCTTCTCGCGCTGTTGTCGGACGAGAGCGATCCGGTCCTCGTCGATGACCTCGACGTCGATGATGTCGCTGGGAGGGTTGTGGGGCTTGGGGGGCAGTCCGTCGTCGACGATTTCCGCGTCGATGATGCCGTCGCCGTTGGTGCTGCCTCCGCCCTTCGGGGTCTTGGGGACGAGGGCGTCGCGGGCTGTGGACGACGTAGCGCCGGCGCCCTTCCCGCCCTTCGTTGTGTTCTTGTCCTTGCTACCTCGACCAGTCCAGGGCCGGTCGCTGGGCGGCTGCTTGCTGCGGCCTTTCAGCTTCTGGCCGCTCTTCGATCCGTCCTTCGTGTCCTTGGTGCCGTCGCTGTTCTTGGGTGCCTTCGGGTTCTTCCCGCTCCTGCCCTTCGGGTCGGTGGCACCCTTCCGGTCGGTACGGTCGCGCTTGCTGTTCTTCGGGGCCTTGTTCGTTTTGTCGTTGTTCTTGAACTTGTCGGCGAGGCCCTTCCCGAGCTTGCTGAGCTTGTCGGCAACCGGGTCTTTCACCTTCGGCTTGCGGTGGCCTCCCGGCCCTGTGGTGCCGTTCCCGCGTCCGTTCGGGGTGTGGTTCCGGCCGCCACCGGGGGTGTTCCTGCTGCCGGTATTCCGGGCGCCGTTCCCGCGGTCGCTGTTGCGTGGGCTGCGGGAGGGGCTGCCTGTGCTGGCACTGTTCCGGTTGGTGTTGTCGTCGTGCTCGCGGCGCCTGCTGCGCCACATCACGGCGGCGGCCAGGGCGGGGCCGGCGACGCCTCCGACGATGGCGCCGACGGGGCCTGCGACGAGGAATCCGACGCCGATCGCCGCCGTTTCACCGCTCACGCTGTGTGACAGCGCCGCATATCCGTTTCGCAACGAATTATCCGTGTTGCCCTGAGATCGGTTCGGGGCGGGGCGGGGCGGGGCAGCGTTTCGGGGCTGCTGAACGACCACAAGAGGGCCCTGGGCGCCGTTCTCGCTTCCGCCCCGCCCCGCCCCGCCGCCCATGCTGTCACCCAACGTGAACGATGAGGGGGTCGTCGAGTCGGGCTCGACCGAGGTGATTGTCTCTGCGCTCACGTCCTGCATTTCCTTTCAGCGGGTTGCGGTTGGGTGGTCTAGAGCGGCTTGCCGGGACGGTCCGGGTCCTCGTAGGGGTATCGGCGGGGCAGGTCGTCGATGTGCCGGAGGGCTGCGGCGAGCTCCTCCTGGACCTGGCGCATGTTGAGGTCCTCGTGCGGGTCGTCGGTGGCCAGCAGGACTGCGGGCCCGGTGATCCGGATGTCGGGGCTGGTGAACTGAGACGGGGTCAGGGTGGGGTTCATCAGTCGTCACTTCCGTTGCGGGACTTCTCGAAGGCGGCGTGCATTTCGTTGTAGAGCTCGCGGAGGGTCTGGTCGGTCTCGCCGTATCCGAGCTCGCGCCACTTCTTGATGAAGGCCCGTTGGGAGGGCTGGCCGAGGTCGGCGTAGATGCGGAAGGCGCGGGCCTTGCGCTCGGCGTCGGTCGCTGCGGGGTTCGAACGCGGCTGCGGCTTGTCGTCGTGCGGCTCGGCTGCGTCTTCGGCTTGGCCGGAGGGTGCGGCTCCGGAAACCGCGCTGGTGGGAGGGGTGGCGACGGGCGGAGGAGCCGCGTCCACATTGTGGGGTCCGATGTTCGACCGCACTCCCTGCATGACGGCGACTTCGAAGTGGCCGCCTCCAAGCTGCATGCCCTTCTCGAAGGCGATTCGGTCGACGAGGTGCGCTTCGGTCATCTGCCGCTCGAAGCCTTCCAGGCCGTGGAGGGCGGCTCGGCCGGACCGAACGAGGGCACGCTTGTACTGGCGCCCGGTCATGAGCTTGGGCTTGCCAACCGAGTTCAGGTCGACGAACCGGTCGGCGGCATTGCTGCGGCTGATGGCTTCGGCGTCGGCGCCGCGGGAGCCGATGCCGAGTTTCGATTCGAGGCGCTTGAGGCGGTCGCGCCATGCTCGGGCGAGGAGCCCGTCGGCCTTGATCTCGACCTTGCCGAGTTTCGCTTCGAGGCCGAGGAGCTTGTGGAGGCCGTAGGCGAGCATGACGGGGCCGACGATGCGGACGAGGGCAGTGCCGGCGTCCTCACCTTCGAAGCGGACGACTTCGATGGCGCCGACGGCCTGGGCGAGGACGAGGACGTACGCGGCGCGGGTGGCGCCCTTGTCAGTGAATGCCCAGGCGTACACGGACAGGCCGAGGACGATCGCTTCGAGGACGAGGCCGACGGTCATGTGCCAGGGGGCGTCCATGTGGAGGCGCTGTTCGGCGAATCGGGCGCTGGTGTTGGTGGAGAGGGCGAGGCCGGCGATGACGACGAGGCCCATTCCGAGGAAGCCGATAGCGTTGCGGCGGTTCTTGGGGTCGGTGGCTTTCCGGCTGGCGCGGGCCTGGGCCTTCTTGGCGGCTCGGTAGCCGAAGGTGAGGGTGGTGAGGCCGAGAAGGGCGGCCCATGCCTGCACGGGCACCTGCTCGACCGCGGTCTGCACTGTGGAGAGCATGGGCGGTGTCCTTCCGGGGTTGGGGGGTTAGTTGCGGGTGTCGCGGAAGGCGGCCGGGGTGTCGCCGCCTCCGTGGGTCTGGATGATGTGGTGGGCGTTGTAGGCGGCGGCTTCGACCTGGTCGTCGAGGGTGGGGTTGGTGAGTGCGGCGGTCAGGGTGTCGATGAGGTGCTGGGCGGCTTCGCCGGGGGTCTGTGTCATGTCGGGGTGTCCTTCGGGTGGTCAGGCGGCGGGGGCGAGGAGCTTGTGGAGCCGGTTGGTGGAGGCCTGGGCGGGCTCGGGCCCGTCGTCAACGTGGTGGTTGCAGAACTGGCAGCGGGAGAGGGCGGCGGGGGTCTCGACGGCGCAGAACCAGCAGGTGCGGGCGCGATCGCCGATGTGCTGGTCGACGCGGCGGAGGTTGTCGTAGGTCTCGTGGTCGGCGGTTGTCCAGGTGGTGGGGTCGGCGTGGGTCTGGCGGAATTCGGCGGCGGTCATGGGGTGCCTTTCTCGTCGTTGAGTGGCGGAGTGGGTGCGGGGGCCGGTGGTCCCGGGCCCCCGCGGGTGGTCAGACTTCGTCGAGAGGGATGCGGGTGGTGGTCTGCTCGTCGTCGCCGTTGTGGCGGCCGGTGGTGGTCATGGAGGGTCCTTTCGGGGTAGGTGCGGGGGTCCGGTCTGTGGGCTCGGCCGGACCCCTGCGGGTGGGGTGGTCAGTCGCCGTAGTCCTCGGGGAGCCCGTGGCGGCGCAGATGCTCGCCCTCGTAGTCGTTGCGGCCGACCGCGGCGAACGTGGCGCGGGCGTCGTTGACCTCGGCGTCGGTCATCTGGGGTGCGGTCTTGTTCGCCCAGCTCTTGCCGGTGAGGTTGGGCCAGCGGTCTGCAGATCCCATGAACGGTCCTTTCGGGTCAGTGGCTGCTGATGGCTGCGGATGCTTCGGATGCGGGCTGGTGGACGTCGGTGTCGGTCAGGGCGTAGAGGGTGATCTCCCCGTGGTGCTGGGTGTCCTTCTGCTGGTGAAGGGGGAGGTGGCGGAGGGCCGGGTTGGTGTCCGGGTTGGTGGCGGTGGCCACCAGCTGGGCGAGGGCGGTCACCAGGTCGGCGCCGGCGGATCCGGCGGTGGTCGCGATGAGGGTCTGGGTGGCGTCGAGGTTCAGGCGGCCAGCGCGGATGGCGGTCTGGGCTTCGCGGATCCCGGTGAGGATCGAGCTGATGCCGGGGATCCAGTCGAGGCCGGTCAGGTCGTCGAGGACGTCGTCGAGGTCGGTGGTGGCGGTCAGGGCCGCGGGGGCGTTCACTTCTCGCCTCGGGCGGCCCGTGCCGCTTCGGCCGCTGCGGCGGCGCGTTGGGCTTCGGCGATCCGCTGGGCGGCCATGGCGTCTGCTGCCTGCTGCTCGGCGTGCGGGTTGTCGGCCATCACAGGTCCCCGTCCCATTCGCCGGTGACCATCTGCTCGTACGCGGCGAGGGAGGCTTCGGCGTCCTGCGAGTCGAATACGTCGGCGAGGTACGACTGGGGGTCGATGTCGTCGAAGTGGGCTTCGATCGCGGCGATGAGCAGCGGGTCGAGTTCGGGGCCGGGGGCGCTACGGCCGGCGAGGTAGTCGGCGGGCATCGTCAGGGCGAACCCGGTGACGACGCTGGTTGCGTCTCCGAGCTCCTCGGTGGCGCGCGGGTTGAGGATCGCCTCACCGGCGAACTGGCCGTCGATGGTTCTGACGGTGACGCGGACGATGGCGGTCTGGTTCGGGTTGGCGAGGATGTCGGCCCCGTTGAGCTGCTGGAGCTCGGTGACGAGACGGAGCGCGGCTTCGAGGTTCTTGTCCATCACGCGGCCTCCGCCCTCGGCTCGGGCTGCGACAGCATCACGGCCAGCTGCTCCGCGGTGACACCGAGCTGCTCAAGGATGCGGATGAGGCCGTCCTCGGTGATGTCGACGCTGTAGCACTGGGTGTGCGCGTCAGCGGCGTGCATGGGGATGGGGGCGACGATGAGGCGGGTGCCGGGCTCTCCGTGGCGGACGCCGTCGCTGTTGAGGTCGATGAGGCGACCCATGAACACGTCGATGGGGGTGAGGGGCCGGTTCGGCATCACGCGACCGCCTTCGTGTCGCGGGGACGGCTGGTCGGCGCGGGGCGGCCCTGTACGCGGCGCAGCGCCTCGTCCATGTCGTTGCCCGGGGTGGTGGGTGCGGTGTGTCCGGTGATGCGGCTACGCTGATTCACGCGGATCTCCTCCTGGTTCAGCAGGTGGTTGGTTCTGTTCAAAGGCCTCGGCCACTGGCGGTTGCGTCGCTGGTGTTCGGGGCCTTTTGCCGTGTCAGGCGACGGCGGTCTGGCTGAGGTAGTTGTCGACGGCCGCCTTCGGGATGCGGAGTCCGCGTCGGCGGGCCGTTCCCGTCCCGAGAAGGTGGCCGTCAAGCTGCTTCTCCCTGACCAGCCTTCGAACGGTCTGGGGGTGAAGCCGCAGGATGCGCGCTACCTCGATCGCGTTCAGCAGGTCTCCGTCGTTCATGGGAATCTCCTTCCAGCGCGAGAGAGGCAACTCCCCTAGGGGAGTTCGTTAGCTCCATTGAAGCCCAGTCCCCTATGGGAGTCAAGCGCGCAGAGCGAACACGCCCCCTGAACGCAAAGAAGCCCCTGTCAGCAGGTGCTGACAGGGGCTCAAGGCGACCGATCTAGTCGGTGAAGTCGTACTCCATGACGAAGCGGGAGGCGTCAAGCAGCATGTCGTTGACCTCAACGATGCGTCCCGACTCGTCCGCGGCTGTGCGCACGATATGCATCACTGGAGTGCCGGCTCCCATGCCTAGCCGTGCCGCCTCGTCGGGGCTTGGCATCCGCGACCGAAGTTCCTCTCTGAATCGCTTGGGCTCGTGACCAAGGTCGGCAAGGCGGGCATAGATCCCGCCGGGCCCGGTGTCGACCTGGACGATGGGCGACCCGGCGACAACGTCCATCGGAAGGTAGGAAACGGCCGCCATGACGGGTACCCCCTCAACCGTGTAGATCCGGGCGCGCTTGCACACTGTGGCGTCGCCAGAAAGGCCCATGGTGCGGGCAATCTCGGTCGGCGGGGAAATCTCCTCAGGTTCTTCGTTCAGGGGGATCATCGGCCGGTCGTGAACATCGACGGACCACATGGACTGTCCGCCACCCCAGAGCTCTTTGGAGAGCCTCTTGGTCGCATTGCGGCGGATCGGCTCGAAGGAGCGGACGAAGAAGCCCTTGCCGTGGCGGCTCTCGAGGACACCCTGGTCCCGAAGGGAGACGAGCGCGTTGCGAGCGGTCATCTTGGACACGCCGTGGCGTTCCTTGAGTTCCATTTCGCTGGGCACTTTCTGGCCAGGCTCCAGCACCCCGTCGAGGATCTGGGCGCGCAACTCCGCAGCAATCCGCTGGAAAGCGGGCTGCTCACGATCGCTTGGCGTCTTCTCGCCTGGCAAGAAATCCTCCTCGTAGCTTGTCTAGGGGACCACGCTAACGCCCCATCTGATGTCTCGCTCAGGGGGCCTTCCCCTACTCGACAGGGGTAGCGTGACACACTCCCCTAGGGGAGCTTAGGATAGACCTGGCCGTGCAGTCACCCCCGCCTCCCCAAAGCTGACGAATGGGAGGGATGGTCAGTGCTCCTGCATAGGCTGTGACGGTCGACCGGTTCATCAGGCCGGCCGACCGCCCTTATAGCCGCCGACCTGCGAAGACAAGCGGCTACGTGACAGACCGACCTAGAGAGAGCGGAGCTGCCGTTGCTGACCCTACCCACAAACTTTGAGGACATCGAAGTTTCGGCACTGGGAGATCTCCAGTGACCGCCAAGTCTTCGTTGCCGCCGTTCGTAACCTTCGCAACCGGCGCCGATCTCCTGATGAGTCTCGGCCTGGTGAGCAGCATCACCGTCGAAGGCTTGCGGTACATCTCACGCAACGAGGACTGGCCCTTCGGTCCGGACCGACCGTACGAGTACGGCCACATCGGCAACGCCAAGACCATGGCGACTGCGCCGTTCCTGGAGTACTTCCGCAGCGGTCCACCCCGAGGCGGCAGGGGCAGACGCCCCAAGACTTCGTGACCCGGTTATCTGGCCAGCCACGGCTTGGCCCAGAAACGCGCAGACGGCCGGAGAGTTCGCAGCTCCTACCGGCCGTCCAAGCGCAACAGCGGCTCACAACCGCTGCATCAGACACTCGCTCTGTTGAAAGCTGAGGTCCCCATGAGGGTACCGCTAGTAGTGCACATCGCCGCAAGCGCACGCTCCGTGATCCTCCGTACGGCGGGGGTGACCGCATGAGCATCAAGCACTCATTCCGCCGCATCCGGCCGTCCGAGTTCGTCATCCGCGGGAAATGGTTCGACTTCACCGGAGTCGACGCGCAGAAGCTAATCGAGCAGGCAGCAAAGTCGTTCCGGGGGGCAGGGCAGTGAGCCTTAACCCGGAAGTCCGCCGCGGCGGCAACCTGCCGTTCGGCATGGTCGCGTCCTGCTGGATGTGCGACCCCCGCTACAGCACGAACGCCCGGACCCTCTACGCCATCCTCGTGACGTACGCCGACACTCAGGGCCGCACCACCGCCAAGGGGAAGCCGTACCGCCCGGAGCTGGCCGCACAGATGGGCGTCTCCGTGTCCACCGTCGACCGCACGTTGGTCGAGATGGAGGTCGCCGGCATGGTCGTCATCGAGGAGCGCGTCGACCCGGCGAACCCGACCCACAACGACTCCAACGTCTACCACCTGCAGGACTACCCGCTGATGTACGCGGGGAACGGCGAGTGGAAGGACCCGCTTGGCCGGGGCGTCAAGGCTGCTGACGTGGCAAAGGAGCTGATCGAGAAGCGTCGGGCGGAGAAGCGCGCCCAGGGCATTGCGCGGAAGGGGGGCGTCCCCAAGGGCGTCAACCCGAAGAAGGTCAGGGAGCAGCGTCAGTCCGCTGAACAGGGAGAGGGCGAGGAGGGGAGTAGCAGCACCCATGCTGCCGGTTCAGGCAGCACCCATGCTGCTACTCCCGCAGCACCCGTGCTGCGCAATGTCTATAGCCCTGTCCAGACCCCTTCTCGAGAGAAAGACGTCTTGCTGGACGGCCGTAGGCCCTCCTCAGGTAGTAGGGACCTGGGGCCTGTGGAAAACAGCGGCTCCGCCGCGTCCGGCAAGACGAGCTCCTCCCCCAACCAGCACGACGACACCCGCGGGCCAGCTCGAGGACAGAAGAGCGGCAGCAAGAAGGAAGGGCGGAAGTACACGGCCGCCGAGTGGGCGCAGATCCACGCCGTCAGGGCGCTTCTCCCCCAGGCGATCCGTGAGGGCCTGCCGCTCGCCTCAAGCCTGTCGGACGCGATCCTGAAGGCGATGGCGGAGGGGCGCACCGTTGAGCAGATGGGCGACCGGATCATGTACCGGTGGGTGAACCACGGATTCGCCGACAAGCTCCACACGGACGAGCAGCTGCGCACTCCTGTTGGTGCTGCTGTTGCGATGGTCCGCCCGTTGCGCCGTGGTGACCGGTTCGCGTGCCCGGATCTACGGTGCGAGAACGGGGCGAGCCTGGACACCGGGGAGGCCTGTCGGCTGTGTGCGGAGCGGATCGCGGACTGGAAGGCGGAGCGGGCCCGGGAGTGCGGCCAGAAGCGGCCCACGGGCGCGAACACGCCTCCTGTGGGCGCCGGTTCGTCCGACGCTGCGCTGCCGCCTCAGCGGGCCGTACAAGGCGCCCCGGCGGTGCGCACCGAGCAGGACTGGCGGGCGCTGGCTGCTGCTGAGGAAGAGGCCCGCCGGAAGACCGAGTGCGACGGCCGTGACGGCATGTGCGGCAACAAGCTCGTCCCCGGCCAGATGCTCTGTCGTCGGTGCGCCGAAGACGCCGCGGAGCAGCACGGCCTCGAGAACGCGGGCGTTCCCGCCCCGTTCTGACACCCTGCACCGGGCTGGCCTTCGCGGGTCGGCCCGGTGATCGTCGTGGAGTAGCTCGAACTCGTGGCCGATCCCCCTTCCTCGCTTTCGGTTCCGTACCTCGTATCCGGAATCGCGTGGAATCATGAACTGCCGACAACACGGGGGAGAACATGGCACAGATCGGGCTCGAGCTTTACACGGACATCCCTGAAGAGGTAGCCGCCATCAAGGCCTACTGGCGCCTCGCCGAGGACGGTGAGACGTGGGAGCAGACCGTCGCAGGAGTCCGGGCCGCGTTCGATCTCAAGCCCCAAGAGCTGACACGACTTGTACAGGCCGGCGCCACCGCGGCCATCATCGATCTCGTGTGCGCCGATTGCGGTGGTTCCACCGATGTCGCAAACCGGACAGAGTTTGCGTCCTTGATCCGGCAGGGCAACATCGTTTGCAGCACCTGCCAGCTTGCTGCTCAGCAGGAACGCGAAGAAGCTCAACGGCAGGCCGCCAGGCAGCGCAGAAACGCCCTCCTGCAACGCTTTCCGGTCCGCAGGGTAGACGCCTTGACCGTCGACGGCTTCTCGCTGTTCCAGGCAGTCGCGCTGCACGCCATGTTCAGCGACCCCGCCGTCGAGGACGCCGGCCTGACCACCCCGACCAGCATCTGGCCCAAGGATCGCCGGTGGGCCCCCGACAACCGCCTGTATGACTTTGAGCGACGCCTGCTCAATGCCGAGCACCGGACGGTGGCCGTCCACCCTGACTCGCACCCGGATGCTTTCGTCTGGAAGGACGATGCCCCAGACGGCTCGTACTACCTCGGGCAGGCCAGCTACTACCTGTACGGCCCCGAGGATGACCTGAGCTCCCGGTCGCCGCGGCTCCTGCACGAACTGAACCAGACCTTCCGCGAAGGCCCCTGGCCCTCGCAGTGGCACGAGCAGTGGCGTGATCTGTGGGACGAGCTGGCACTGTCCTACGCCTCGTCCTACCTCGACATGAAGCTGGGCGAGCACAACCTTGAGATGAAGCAGGGAGAGGGCACCCTGACGGCCCTTGCCGACGCCCTGGCAACGTTCAGCCTCGGCCAGGTTTTCAACTTCATCTACCGGGCAACGAAGGACTCGGCCGCCTACTACCTGCGTGGCGGCGTAAACAAGCGGCAGGCAGCGAACAGCACGGTCGGCCGGATTAGCGCTGCCGCGGACAGGGCGCGGGCCAACGAGTGGGAGATCAAATCGTTCGGCAGGCCCTGGACCCTGCCGCTCTCCGCGATCGGAGAGACGTTCTTCAGTAAGGTCATGTGGCAGGCGGACATGATGCCAGTGGCCAGGCGGGACGCGATCGTTCCTCCGCACGCGGCTACGCCGCAGCCCTCCTCGCTTCCGCAGCAAGCGCAGGGCTCCCCCGACGTTGCCGCTGAGTGGCCCGCAGAGCCGTCGGATGACGACATCACTGACTGCTCCGGGTGCGGCCGTCAGATTCACGGCGAAGGCCTCTGCAAGCAGTGCCAGTCTGTGTAGCAGCATGCCCTGTCGTCGGCGCACCGCCCCCAGCCCGATCCGGGCTGGGGGCGTTGTTGTGCAATGCCCGGACAAGGCAGGTCACAGGCGACAAGACTGGCCGCATGACCGATGAAGACGTACCAACCGGCCTTCTCCTCCCCTATGAACCGGGCACCCAGTGGAGGTTCACTTCAAGGGAGCGCAGGGTCACCCATACCCATGAGCTTGCACTGCGTTACGACCCAACCGGGGTCGGTGAAGCAGACGACTACCTTGCCGACGAGATCACCGCCGACACTCTGTGGCGGCGGTGGGCCAAGCAGTACGCCGACGCAGACCACCAACGCCACCCCGACCAGTGCCGGCGCGGCGAAGTCCGCATCGACTGGACCGTTACCTCACCCGGCGGGACCTTCGAGGCCGCCCCCCACACCGGCGCCAACGAGGACTTCCTCACGTACTACACCCACCCCACGAACCCCGACACCGGGGAGCGCCTGAACTGGCTGCGCCTGCCTGTCGTCGATCTCGGCTGGCATGCGACCGCGAATGACCGCAGCGGCTTCATCCAGCAGGTCACCGGGTGGAAGCCGTCCCCGTTGCAGCCCACGATGGACGTCCGCCAGATCGGGGCCGCCGCCGGCCTGTACGTCCCGCCCCTGTAGACCGCCCCCGCAAGAGAGAGCGTGACACCATGACGAAGCCGAGATTGTCCGCCGAGGAGCACCAGCAGCTCGGGTTGCGCCTGGCCGCGATCCGGGATGAGCTCCTCCACCTGGGCACCGACCTGATGAACGCCTACCCCAAGTACGGGCCCGAAGCCGTGCCGGCCCGCAGGCTGACCGCGGCCTATGAGGCGGTCGACCAGGCGCGCTGCGAGCTCGACAACCTCATGTTCCGGGAGCACCCCAGGCAGGGCGAGACGACGTTCTACTACCCGCAGACCGAGGACCGCGCCTACCGGCGCTGACCACTGCGTCCCTGTGCCCCCGGACCGGCCCTGGTCCGGGGCACAGCCGTATTCCGCCCCGCCTTGTCGGTGCCCGCTGCCACACTGGGCGCAGACACCCCCGCCCCAAGGAGAGCCGGCCGTGGACCAGGACCGCACGCAGGACACCAGCCGCTGTACGGCCGCGCACGCCGAGGACCCCGCCCAGTGCATCGGCCCCCATGACGCCGTGACGATCCTCGACGGTGTCGGCGGCGCCGCACCCGGATGCGAGTTCCACGGGGCGCGCATGCTGGCCTCCATCGACGGGGCCCGGGTCGAGCCCGGCAGTGTGCTGGGGGCGGCAACTCGAGTGCTCGCAGCCGCGGACGGCATCCGACCGTTCTGCTGGTACACGAACGCCCCGCGGACGAGGCCGGAGCAGTTGTCTCGAGCGGAAAACCGGGCTGCCGCCAGGTAGGCGTCCCGCACCAGCAGTGAGCCCCCGACCGGATAGTCGTGGGCTTTGTCGTGTCCGGGTGCTGCGTCCGGTTAGAGGTCGAGGACGGCCCAGGTGTGGCGTCCGTCGGGCCCGGTGTCGGTGCCGCAGCTGGTGACCGTCTGGTGGGCGGTGATGCGGTGCAGGACGTCCTCGTCGTCCTCGTCGTCCGCAGCAACCGTGGTGTCCCGGGTGGTCGAGGTGGCGTGGGAGAGGGCCAGAATGCACACCTGCCGGTCCTGATCCGACACGTGGACCGTGACCCGTGTGCCGGCGTCGGCGACCGCCGTGTCGACGAGGAGCGTCACCACGGCCTCCACCGTGGCCAGCACGTCGGGGGCGGGCCGGTACTCCCACTTCGCCAACTGCCCCAGCACCAGCCTCCGGGCTTTCCCCGTGGCCCATGGGGCGGACTCCAGCACCCAGTTCGCACCGCGTCGGTTCGCCATTGTTACCCCACGCCTTCCCGACCGGGACAGGGCCCTGCCGGGGCCGGCGGGTACGCCCGCAGCCAGGACGTCGGGGAGCAGCGTCTCCGGGCGGGGAGGCGACAAGGGGCGCTTTGGCGGGGGCGGGGTCTTCGGCGGGTAGTCCGGCGTGTGCTCGGTCGTCGCGGTCATCTGCTGCTCCCCGGGGTGCGGGCCGGAGGGTGTCGACCCTGGGTCAGATCGTAGGCCTGGCCGCGGGGGTGGGGTGGGGGTTCGGCGGGATGAGGTGACGAACGACATCACCTCGAACCATTTTACGTCTGGCTTAAGCAATACGTTTACGGGTATGATGGGCGCCTGCCTACCCGGGCGGGGGGAGCAAACGGCCAAAGCCGCGTCACCCTGAAAAGGCCCCCGCCCCAGGAGCTGCTCATGACCCTCCCGCCCGTAGTTACCGTCCAGGCCACCGAGTACGAGGTATCGATCCTCCTCGAAGGCGACATCAACCGGAGTCCCTTCGTGATCGCCGTGCAGTACAGGGGCGGGGGCATGTGGGCCGTCACCCGGCACGGCGCCTGCCTCGGGTCGGATGGCGAGTGGTCGCGGGAGCCCATCCCCTCGGAGCGCGACGACGCCTGGCTGGAAACCCGCCGCTTCGACCTTGACACCGCCCTGCGCCTCGCCCGAGAGGCCGCCCCGCACGTCGCCGTCAACGGCCGCACAGTGCTCGACGCGTACCGCCGGGCCCACGACATCACCTGACCACACGACAGGGCGGCCCCCTGCCTGCCTGTAACAAGCGGGCGGCCGCCCCACCCCAGCATCACACCCCACACACCAGGAGGAACACCGATGGCCGAGTACTACCGCGACGAGCAGGTAACCCTGCACCTTGGCAACTGCCTCGACATCCTCGCCACCCTGCCCGACGCCTCGGTCGACGCGGTCATCACCGACCCCCCGTATGAGATCGGCGTAGCCGGCCAGGCGTGGGACTCCACCGGCATCGCGTACAGCGTCCCCATGTGGGCCGAGTGCCTCCGCGTTCTCAAGCCCGGCGGGCACCTGCTCAGCTTCGGCGCCCCGCGCACCTACCACCGCATGGTCGTCGCTGCCGAAGACGCCGGGTTCCGAATCATCGACCAGCTGGACTGGGTCTACACCCACGGCAAGCCGAAGGGCGTCGACCTTGCGCGGGCCATAGACCGGCACCGCGATGACCGTGAGCAGGTCCTGCAGGTCACCGCGTGGCTGAAGCAGGCCCGCGACACCGCCGGGTGGACCAACCGGCAGATCGACGTCCTGTTCGGGTTCTCCGGCATGGGCGGCCTGTGGACCACCCAGGGCAAAGCCGCGATCATCCCCACCAACGAGCAGTGGGCGAACCTTCAGGACGCCCTCGGCTTCGACGACACCAGCATCCTTCCGCTCGTCACCGAGCTCAACGACCGCAAGCGCACCGTCGGAGAGGCATTCGCGCAGCGAGAGGTCATCAGCCGGAAGCAGGGCGCCGCCCACACAGCCGGCCTGTACGGGGCGATGTCCGAAGACCGCATCAAGTCACGCGCTGCATCCGAGAACGCCCGCCGGTGGGAGGGCTGGAACACCCGGCTGAAACCGGCGCACGACCCGATCCTCCTCGCCCGCAAGTCCACCGGCTACGACAGCCTCGTCGGCGGCCTCCTCCGTCACGGTGTCGGCGGCCTCAACGTCACGGGCTGCCCGGCCGACGGGGGCGGCTACCCGACGAACATCCTCCTCGGCCACGCCTGCCCGCCCGGTGGGTGCCTGCCCGGCTGCCCCGTCCGCGAGACCGGCGACGCAGCCCGCAGCTTTCCCGTGTTCCGGCTGGAGTCCCGCACCCCCAACCGTGAGCGCGTCGAGGTCGACGGGGTCCGGCACGACACCCCGAAACCCCTTGCCCTGATGCGGTACCTGGTTCGCCTCGTCACCCCGCCCGGCGGCACCGCACTGGACCCATTTGCCGGGTCGTCGACCACCCTGCTCGCCGCCCGCGACGAGGGCATGCACGCGATCGGGATCGAGCAGCACGAACCGTATGCCCGCCTGTCCGCGGCCCGACTGTCCGAGCCGTACAGCGTCGGCCTGTTTGACACCTCCGCCTAACCCACCCCACCCGCCGGCCCGGGGCACGTACCGCCCCGGGCTGCTCACACCACAGGAGCACCCGATGACCCACACCACACCCGCCGACCAGCTCCGCGCCGCCGCCGAGGACACGGCCGAGTGCGGCGACCAGCTCACCGAGTGGACGTGCACCCTCCCGCCCGGACCTCACCCGAACTGGCGGCACGTCGACAGCAACGCCGGGGCGTGGTGGGACCAGTCCCGCATCGCGCCGCACAGCAACCGGCCCGCCTCGTGCCCGTCCCCGGAGACGCACAACTGGGGATGCGGCTGCCCCACCGACCAGGCCCCCGCCGCGAAGCGCGTCGAGGCCGAGCACGTCCTGTACGACGCGCTCACAAAGGGCACCCGGCACGCGCAGGTGCGGCAGCACATCATCGACGCCTACAGGGCCGCCGTGATCGACGAGCACACGCACGCCGCCCCGCCCGCGCCCGCCGTCGACCGGGCCCCGGCCTGCATCTGCGGGCACCCAGCACAGCAGCACTTCGAGGACGTCTGCCAGGTCTGCGACTGCGGCGACTACCTGGTGCCCGAGGCGGCACGGGAGATGATCGCCCACCTGCGCGCCGCCGTGCTCGCGACGCAGGACGGACGCCGGGCCACGGTCCTGAACGAGCGGGCGGACTACTTCGAAGGCGTGCTCCGCAATGCCGCCGACCCGGGCAGCGATCCCCGGTACTGGTCCGCGATCAGCGACGTCATCAGGGGCCTTCGCCAGCAGGCCGCCGAGGCGCAGCAGCCCACCCCCGCCCCGGCCGAGGAGACGAAGTGACACAGCAGCCGGACACCCTTCTCTTCGACGGCACGAACGCCAGCGTCCTGGCCGTCATGCGCTTCGTGGACGCCGGACGCACTACCACCATCATCGACATCCACGCCGACACCGACCCGGCCAAGACCCACATCGCGTTCCCGACGCCCAACGGCCGAGTCCGGGTGACCGCAGGCGACGTGATCACGCGCGGACCGGACGGTTCGTACTCCGCTCGCCCGATGAAGCCGCCCACGCACCTGCCGAAGGGCACGAACGCCGAGGACTGTCCCGCCTGCAAGGGCACGAACCCGCCGTACCCGTTCCTCTGCCCCGGACCGCCCGCCCCGTGACCCCAACCCATGCCGTCCTGCACGTGGCCCTGTGCACCGCCCTCGGGACCACAGCCACCCTCCTGCTCCACCACGGGCGGCACAGGCCCGGACACGGGCACACAGACACCCGGAAGGACCACCGTGGACCAGCACCAGCGCCGCGCCCGCGTCATCAACATGCGCAAGGCCCGCCCCCTCCGCCCCACCACCGACCCCAACCCCGACACCCCCTGCACCGCCACCGCACCGCACACCGACGGTGGGACCTACACCTGCACCCTCACCGGCACCCACACGCCCCACTTCGACGAGAAGCGCAGCGTCCACTGGCTCCCCGACGACGACACCACCGAGGGGGCCCGGTGACCACCCAGCCCGACCGCCTCCACCACCTCCTCGACCGGGCACGACGCGGCGTCCTCCTCCCCGCCGAAGCGGAGCAGCTGGCCGCACTCGTCGGGGAAGTGGAGAAGTCCGCCGCGATCAACGCCGAAGTCGACGCGCAGGCTGACGAGCAGCTGAACGGTGCGCGCGAGGTCGCCCAGTACTACAAGGCTGTGGCTGAGAAGGCCCAGGCGTGGGGCGAGCAGCACCGCGACCGCGCCAACAGGTACCGGACCCGCACCGAAGCCGTCCGCACCGAGCTGTCCGCCCTCAACAGCGAGACCGCCGGGCTGAACCCCTACGCCATGGCAGGCCGCCGTGACGCCGTCTCCCGCATCCGGGCTGCGCTCCAGTTGGTCAGCCACGACACCCCCGTCCCCGACGACCCGCGCGTCACCGAGCTGGAGGCCGAGGTCGCCCGGCTCACGCCCACCACCTGACCTCACGGGCCGCCCGGACCACCACCCGGGCGGCCACACGAAAGCCCCGTGCCAGGCGGGGGGCGCACCAGCACGGGGCAGTAATCGGGGGTTGAAATGCAGGAATAGCGGTGGGAATACCAGAGGCCTAGACCCGTGCTGCGAAACACTCCGCCCCTGAATGACGGAATTCGGGCCGTACGCGTTCTAGCATCCCCACCACTGTTCCAGTCCTGTAACGGGATTCCGCTGCGAGAGACCACACCCGAACACACGGTAAAGGTTTGGCCAGGAATCCCGTCGGTGGTACAACGCCCCCACCAGCCAGCAGACCAGCAGGCGTTGCCCCACGACCACCATCATGCCGCCCTGACACCACGTAAAGTCATGCCTGCGCTTTATCGTCATCAACCATGCACAAAAAAGACCGCGCACGATCCATGGCACACACCATGACAACCGCACGGGGGGAATTCACCGAACATGCACAGCGCCCGCAAAGCCGCACTGAAGAAGCTCCTCGAAGAACGCCGCGGCCTGATCGACCCCACCACCCACAAACTCCCCCCATACATCCCCGGCCCCGGACGCCGGCCCGGCCTCACACAGCAGCAAGTCGCTGACCTGTGCAACGTGTCCCTCGGCGCCTACCGCAACCTGGAGTCCGGGTCCACCGCCGCCGACGTGCACCTCCTGCGCCGCGTAGCAGCGCTCCTCTGCCTCAACGAGCAGGAGTGGATCGCGGTCTGCCGGTACGCGGGCATCGGTGACCCCCCGGGCCCCCTGACCCCCGCCTCGGGGAAAGAAGTGCCCGGCGTGTGGCAGAAAGTCGTGGACGGGCAGATTTACCCTGCGTACGTCACCGACGCGTCCTGGGACCTCATCGCGTGCAACACCCTTTTTGCCCAGCTGTTCCCGCAGGGGCGTCTCCCACGGAACGTCATGCGGTGGATGATGCTTGACCCGGTCGGCCGGCAGATGCTCACCGACTGGCACACGGCGTGGGCGCCCCTCGTCCTCCCCCAGCTCGAGGCCGCCCTTGCCGCCCGGCCCGACGACGAAACACTGCAACGCCTCGAGCGGGATGTCCTCGCCGACCCCGACTGCGCCCCCATCTACAAGGCGGGCGGGGCGTACATTCACCCCGACGGTGACGAACGCCCCATCCTCCACGCCGTCGAAGGGCCGGGCTGGGTCACGATGTGCGCGGCCGGGCCCCTGACCGCCCCGGGGTCCCGGCACATCACCCTGATTTTTCACCCCGGGGAGCAGCGCGCTCACGAGCGGACACCACCTCTCCGCGCCCGGTAAAGCTCTGGCCAGCACAAACCAACCACACGTGCTGTTACCGGGACAGGGGGAATCATCCGCCCCCTGTCCCGTAGCGTGTGGTCAGCCCCACCCTGCCGCCGCACCAGATGACCGCCGGAGGATGTCGTGCCTGCCTACATAGCCCGCCCCGTGACCGTGTTCCCGGCCCACAAGGTCACCACCGGCGAGATCATCGACGACATTCGGCACCACCACCCCGACCACCCCAGGCTCCGCTCCCTGCCCCGCATCCTCGCCAACATGGGCGTCCAGACCAGGTATTTCACCCGCCCGTTGGACTCGCCGACCGTCGCCGGGACCGCTGGCATCGGAGACCGGGCCGCCGCAGCGTTCGGGGACGCCCTCGACCTCGCCGAACAGGCCTGCCGCCAGATCCTCACCCTGCACCACCTTGAGCCGGCGAACATCGACACCATCATCACCACGCACTCCACCGGGTTCTCCGTCCCCAATCTGGACATTCACCTGATGGATCGCCTAGGGCTTCGCCCCCACACCCGGCGCATCGCACTGACCACCATGGCCTGCGCCGGCGGCATCCAAGCGATGATCCGGGCCGTCGACATGACCACCGCCCGCCCCGGCACCACAACGCTCGTCGTCGCCGCGGAAACCATCTCCGCCATCTACAACCACGCCGACAACCAGATCGAGCACATGATCTACAAGGCGCTCTTCGGGGACTCCGCGGCCGCCACGATCGTCACCGACCAGCCCCACGGCCCCAGCATCCGCATCGGTGGCCCCCACGACACGTACGAACACGTCCTTCCGAACAGCCTCCCCCGCTACGCCGGCCGCGCCGACGAGTCGGGCTTCCACTTCGACAGCACGAAGGAAGCCCTCACCGCCGCGGACGATGTGCTGCCCGCCCTCCTGGACTGGCTCGGCCCGCACACCCTCGTCGACTGGGCGGCCATCCACCCCGGCAGCCTCCGCATCATCACCGACACTGCACGTGCCCTCGGCCTCGACGACCACGACACCCGGCACAGCACCGACACATTGGCCGACGAAGGCAACCTCGGCGGGCCCTCCGTCCTCCGGGTCCTCGAACGCACCCACGACGACCCGCCGCACAACGGGGCCCACGGTCTCCTCGTCGCCTACGGGCCGGGCTTCAATACCGCGGCCATCCGCGGTGTATGGGCTGGTTGACGAGATCCCCGACCTTCGGCGCTCATACCCTCAGGGTCGGGGTGGGCGTTGGTCTCTAGGTAGCGCTGCGGCGTCTTCCTTCGTGGCGAGAAGAGCGGCCTCAAGCAGGTGTACGACCTCAGAGTTGAGGGACCGGCGGTCGACCTCTGACTGAATGACCAGCCGGGCGTGCACGTCGTCGGGGAGCCTCAGCGTAATCCGAATCATGACACCATAATAGTGTCACTTCAGGTAGAATTGCAGCATGCAGCTTCGGTACAACTTCCGCTTGTACCCGACGACCGGTCAGCGTTTCGCGTTGGCGAGGACATTCGGGTGTGCGCGGGTGGTCTACAACGACGCCCTCCGGGCTCGCGAGACCGCCCGCTCGACAGGCGCACCGTTCCCGAAAGTAGGCGAACTGTCGAAGCTACTGATCACCGAAGCGAAGAAGACCCCCGAGCGCGCATGGCTTGGCGAGGTCTCCGCCGTGGCACTCCAGCAGTCCCTGCGGGACTTGGATATGGCGTACCGGAACTTCTACGACGGCCTGAAGGGCAAGCGCCCAAAGATGGGCGCCCCCCGGTACAAATCGAAGCGGGACACCCGGCAGGCCGTCCGGTTCACCACCAACGCCTACTGGAAGATCACCTCGGGCAGCAAGCTGCGCCTACCAAAGATTGGCGACGTACCGGTGAAGTGGTCGCGTGCCCTGCCCTCGACGCCTTCCTCGGTGACGGTGGTCAAGGACAGCGCGGGCCGGTACTTCGCGTCGTTCGTTGTCGAGACGGATGCCTCCGAGGTGCTGCCGGAAACGACGCCCGAGGTCGGCATTGATCTCGGGCTCGGCCACTTTGCCGTCCTGTCGGACGGTCGGAAAATCGACAGCCCGCGCTTCCTGCGCCGCGCCGAGAAGCGGCTAAAGAAGGCGCAGCGGGCCCTCTCCCGCAAGGAAAAGGGCTCAAAGAACAGGGGCAAGGCCAGGACCCGCGTCGCACGGGAACATGCCCGTGTCTCAGACGCCCGCCGTGAGTTCCACCACCAGCTCTCTACCAAGTTGATCCGCGAGAACCAAGCGGTCGCTGTGGAGGACCTGGCGGTCAAGGGACTCGCTCGCACACGCCTAGCCAAGTCCGTGCACGACGCCGGATGGTCGACGTTCGTGAGCATGCTGGAGTACAAGGCCGCACGGTACGGGCGAACCTTCATCCGGATCGGGCGCTTCGAGCCGACCTCCCAGGTCTGTTCGGCGTGCGGCGTGAAGGACGGCCCGAAGCCCCTAGGTGTCCGCGTGTGGACGTGCGGGGCGTGCGGAGTAGTCCTGGATCGAGACATCAACGCGGCGATTAACGTCGCCAAGGCGGCCGGACTGGCCGTGTCAGCCCGTGGAGCGCAGGTAAGACCGGTACTCGTACCGGCACCGCGCAACGAAGCGGGAACCCACCCGAAGCGACCTGCTGCCCTAGTGCAGTGGGAGCAGGCGGGAATCCCCGGCCTTTAGGCCGGAGAGGATGTCAAGGGCCCGGGTTCAACACGGCAGCCATCCGCGGCACCTGGCAGACCTGACCGGGGGCAGCAAACCGGGCCGGCGAGCACAGCATGGAGACATGAGCCCTTCCCCGCGCGCATCCGAGTCCAACCTCGTCGCCCACGCCCGCCGCGAACTCCGCCTCCTCGGCGAAGACCGCGACACCATCCGCGGCATCTGCCGAGTCGTCCAGGCCTTCGCCGACATGGGCCACAGCGGCAGCAGCGCCCACGCCGCCACCCAGTACCTCGAACGCCTCCTGCGGTTCCAGCCCCTCACCGACCTGACCGACGACCCCGCCGAGTGGATCGACCGGCACGCCGAAGGCATGACGCAGACCCCGCTGTGGCAGTCCTGCCGGAACTCCGAGGCGTTCTCCACCGACGGCGGGAAGACGTACTACCTCCTGTCCGAGCAGCAAGCAGCCGGCGACATCGCCACCACGCCGCTTCACCACACCAAGGCGCTCCCGCAGGGAGCCGAGACGGGCGTCGCCGTCCACGCGACCGGCGACCCGTCCGTGCTCGGTGCCGAGATCGGCCGGGCAGTGCGCCGAGCTCGCCGCGACGGCATCTGACGCGCCCAACGCACAACAACGCCCCCGCCCGGCCGTCAGGCCAAGCGGGGGCGTAGCTGTGTGGCGGTCAGGCTCCGGCGGCGGCCTCCACGGTCCGACGGTGCTTGGCGACCAGCTTGTTTACCGTGGACTGGTCGAGGCCGAGCGTCCGGGCTGCGGCCGACTGGTTGCCGCCGGAGTAGGCGACGACCTCGGCGACGGCTGCGGCACGCCGGGTGGCGGACTGCTGTGCCGTCTCCTCGTCCTTCTTCCAGTCCTCAATGGCTTTGATGGCTTTGAGGGCGCGGGAGGGGAGAATGCCGTCCTGGTTGATGATGTTGGCCATCTCGTCGGCTACGGCGGGGATCAGCTTGCCGTCGTCGTCGAGGGCGTCGGGGAACCAGTCGCCGTCCGTGATGGCGCTGCGCCCGAGGAGGATCTGCACCTCCTCCTCGCTTTCGGTGATGACGAAAGAGTTGGCGTGTGCGTTGCCCTCGATGATCTGGTGACCTTCCATGTGGACGAAGTCGCCAGCGGAGTTGAGGGCGAGGAGCCCGTCGCGGGAGGCGTAGAAGTCGATGATGTCGGTGCCGGTGATGGGTCGCATGGTGGTCCTCCCCGTTGGTGGGAGGCTGTTCGCCTCCCGACACCCATAACTATGGCACCCCTCCCATTACTTGTCAATGGGAGGGGTGCCGTAGGTAATGTCGGTACGGTCAGAAGTCAGGCTGGTCGCTGGCAAACCTCCCATCGACCCGCGCAGCACTCCGCCGGCCGCGACCAGGGCGGTGCGCCTGCAGCGCCTGCACCTGGTCCGCGGCATACAGCGACTCCCCGCCACGGCCCGATGCCCGGCCAGCAGCAGTGACACCCCAGCGGGACAGCTGCTTGCGGGCGCTCCCGGACGCCGACGGGCCCTCGAAGCCCAGGAACTCGGCGACCTTGCTGACCGGCCACAACTCCCGGTCCCGGCTGAGGAACGCGTCGATCGTCTCCGGGCGCCACTGCGGCTTGCTCAACACGTACCGGTCCGGCTCCGGGAGGAAGCCCGTGCCGCGCAGGGTGTCCCACGCCTTGATGTCCATCGGCTGGCCGGCGTCCCGCATCCAGGCCAGGACGCCATCGCGGGTCAGGTACCGGTCAGCGGCTGCGGCATCAGCGGACGGTACCCGGTCGGTCGCCGGGCCGACCCTCGACTTCACACCCGCGATCGGGTAGGCGGCCAGCGGCAGGGCGCCGGCCTCACGCTCCAGCCAGTCCGCTGCGGTCGTCGGCGAGCCGGCGGGGATGAGGCCGAAGTTCCGGATGGTTGCCACGTGCGGCTCGGCGGCGAGCTTGTCGGCCTCCGGGCCGTCCCCGTGGATGAGGCGGAAGTTGGGGTTGTCGCCCTTCGTCTGCCCGGTGGCGCAGACAACGCCCAGGGGCTGGTGGCCGGGGCAGGCGTGGATGGCTTCGGCGAGCGCGCGGGCCTTCGGGGTAAGGGTGTCGAGGTCAACGTCCTCGAGCGGGCCGCCCTTGCGGAGATGGAGCTTCACAGTAGTCATGGGGCGCGTTCCCTTCGAGTCAGGCGGCGAGCTGGGTGCGGAGCTGCGTGGCGAGGTCGAGGACGTCGTCGATGGTGACCTGGCGGATGTCGCCGCGGTAGGAGGTGCGGAGCTGGCCGTCCTCGCGGGCCTGCGGGTCGTCCGCCCACTCGGCGTCCGGAGTGTCGGAGATGACGATGACCGTCGACGCGAGGGCGTTCACGCAGTGGAGGCGGTCACCCTCGTCGGCGATGGCGTTCAGCTTGTCGGCGATCAGCGGCACCCAGCTGCGGACCGTGATCACGTTGGCGCCAGTGCGCTTGTCGATGCGCCGCTTGATGACGGGTGTGAGCGTCTGCGGGGTGTCGCCCTTGTACATGGCCGGCAGGGTGATGCTGGCGGTGAGGTCGAGCGTCATGGTGGCCTTCCTGGTGCGGCGGGCGCCGATGGCGATGCGGCGGGCGAGGGAGACGGTGTCGATGACCCAGCGGCCGGCGGTCTTGACGGCGGCGATGACGCCGCGGCGGGCCCAGGTGCGGATGGTGGCGGCGGTGACGCCGGCCTGGGTGGCGGCTGCGGTGGTGGTGATGGTGGTCATCGGGTCCCCCTCGGTTCGATGACTCCATAATGCCTCACGATGAGGCGTTATGGCAAGAGGGGTCACCAGAAAAATGACGAGCAATCAGAAAGGCCAGCTCAAAGGCCCGCTACCCCGACACCAGCCCCGTGTCCGGCCGACAGATCTCACACGGCTCGATGTCCGGCTCCGCCAGGGCGATCATCGCCTCCTCGCGGTTGATGAACCCACCATCCATCGGATACAGGGTGCAGTCCCCGCGGTGCAGCAGAGCCGTCGCGTTCGACCGCTGCGGCTGGATTTTCCACCGCAACGCCGCATGCGCAGCCTCCCGACGCCGCCGCTCCTGCTCCTCCTGGATCTCCAGCTCCCGGATCCGGTTCTTCACCTGGACCACCTGGTACTCCAGCCAGTCCAGCAGCGCCCGGTTTTTCTCCAGCGGGGACGGTTCCCCGCCCTGCCCGGTCACAGCTAGGCCCCGGCCGCCGGCTCGTGCGCGTGCTTCAAGGCGCTGCGGGCGTCGATCCGGTTCGGGCCGTCCAGCGTCGCCCAGTACGGGTGGGCGACGATCAGCGTCGTCAGCTCCAGGATCCGCACCCGGAACCCGGCGACCTGGGCGGCCTGCTCCGGCGTGTACCCGGGGCTGTCTGTCTTGGCGGGCCGGTAGTCGCTGTGCAGCTGCTTCGGGCCTTCCCACCCGGGCATGGGCTCCGCGGACCACGGCAGGGTGCGGGCGAAGGTGTCACGCTCGGCCTGCACCTGAGTGAGGGCGGCCTGGGCGTCGAGGAGGTCCTGGGGGAAGTCGAAAGCAGTCTTGGGCACACCCGGATGCTACGTCTGTTCGAATCCGGGAAGCGAACGGCGCACCGCACCACCCACCAGGGTCACCCACCCGCCAAAACCCACCCCACCCCCACCAACCCCTGCCAAACTGTGCACGGCCCCGCCGCAGACGACGGCCCGGCCACCAGGGGGCAAACCATGACATGCGGGAACTGCGGCGCAGCAGCCACCCAAAGCCCGGACGGATCCTGGATGTGCTCCAACCAGTGCGGCTGGTCCTCCCACGCCCCTGCCCCCGCCATAGAGCCTGAGATCACCACGACCCGGTGCCGCGGCTGTGACGCCGAAGTCCACGGCCTCGACGGCAGGTACGCGTGCGGGCTGTGCGGCTGGTCCAACCACTGGGCGGAAGGACACCGCCCGCTCCCAGGGCCACCACCCGTTCCGGGTGCCTTGTACGAGTAGGTACACGGCGGCCCGTTACGCGCTCGCGCGTGACCAGCACGGCGGTGATCGTTGAGCGACCTGGAATGCGCGTGGGTACCCCCCATCTCGCCGCAGTTGTGTTGCACAACGCACAACTTCGCTAGAGTAAGGACTTGTGAAAACCGCACCCGGACCACTCCTCAAAGTCCTGACCGACCTCTGGTCCCACGCCCAGACCAAGAACCCTGAACTTCCCACAGTGCGGATCGGCATCATCACCAGCGCACCCCCAGTCAGCCACGAAGCCATCCGCTGGGACGACCCCGAAGGCCGCGCCCCTCTCCTCGCGATCAGCCGCGACACCCTGCGCTCAGGCCACACCGAAGTCCTTGAGCTTGTGCTCCACGAAGCCGCACACCTCCTCTGTTGGCGCCGAGGGCTCATCGACACCGTCACCCGAGGCGTCTACCACAACGCCCGGTACCTGCGCGCAGCCAAAGAGGTTGGCCTCGAATGGCCAGCAGGAGCCACACGCACACCAGGGCGCGGATTCTTCAACCCCAGACTCGCAGCGAGCACCAAGGAGGAATACCAGAGCGACCTTCGCGCACTCGCCGACGTCCTGCCGCTGGTGCTCCCGCACCTCGACCTGCCTGACCCGCACCGCAACAGAACCCCTTCCCGGATGACGCTGGTCTGCCAATGCCCCGAACCGCGCCGCTTCCAGATCTCCCCGTCTGTTGCCAAGCAGGGCCCGATCGTCTGTGGAGTCTGCCGAGCGGACTTTGCCGACCCTCCCAGCTCCTGAACGCACGGAAGCGGCCCGTCGTTCTGGGGGGAACGACGGGCCGCTCATGCGTACACAGGGACGGTACACACCCGGGCTGTCACCTGTACGGCGAAAGGACCGCTGTCACCCTGGCGTCCAGGGCTTGCGCCCGGTGCCGGTCCGGGAGGGCCTGCACCGCCTGCTGCAACCGCGGCACCACCTCGCCGGCCCCCAACACCCACACCGTGCCGCCCGACACCGGGACCTCAAGCCCGCCAGGGGCCACCGGGGACCCGTGGACGACGATCAGCGGCACAACGACCACACCCGGCGGCAGGTCGAGAGCAGCCTCGACGAGCCGCGCGTACCGGGCGACGGCCTCGACCTGGTCGTGCCGGTCATCCCCGCAGTGCACCCGCCCGCCGATCAGCATCGTGGGCCGGCCGCGGTGCCACGTCTTCGTGTCCGCGACAACAACCGCGGTCCCGCACGGGGAGACGAGAACGTGGTCGACGTTGAAGCGGCGCCCGGACAACCGGAGGTCGTGCCGGATGTGCCAGCCGGCCCGGGACAGCGGGGCGAGCAGACGGGCCGTGGCCGCCTCCCCTGCGGCCCCGTGCTCCCACCGTGCCGCCACCGCGTCCGCCTGTCGCATCCCCGGGGTTCGGACCCCGCACAGCCACAGCACACCCCGCCACCCACGACGAGACCGACGCCGTATCGCCCGCGCCCGCGAGGCCGCAGAGTTCCGGAACCTCACTGGCCAGCCTCCCGCCACCAGCGCAGCCCATCCGGCTCACCGCGCTCAGGATCGCTGTCGCACTCGGCCAGGTGTCGGGAGTACGCCGCCACCCTGTCCGCCGCATACTCGCGCTGCACCGTGGTCATCTTCTTCGTGACCCACGACCACTTGCCCTCCAGCCACACCGTGAACCACGCCCCATTCTCCGGGGTGTCGTCCTCGCCCTCCTCTTCGTGCTCGGCGATTTCCCGGACCATGTCCTGCTCCCAGTCCGCCGGTACATGCACGGGCACGTTGTCGCTGCGGCACGCCTGGTCGACGATGCCGCGACACTGCCAGCAGTACCAGCCCACCTGAACCAGAGCCGCAGGCGCTTTCTCCGTAGGGGCCTCCTCGATGTTCAGGAGGTAGTCGATGCCCTCAACGGTCGTCCACACGTCCGCGTGCTCGGGGTACAGCTGGAACGTCTCAGCACGCTCCCGCAGCACCTCCTCGGTCAGGCCAGTGGACGCGATGAGTTCGGCCCGCTGGGCCTGCAACTCGTCCGGGGTCTTCTCGGTCATGCTGCGTTCTCCTTCGGGTTCCAGGTGTCGGGTCCGGGGATGGTGACCACCCGGCGGCCGCGGTGGCGTTTGGGCCAGTGGTCACGGCTGATGTGCGGGGCGGGGATGGCGACGCGATGGGATCCGTCGCATTCGGGGCGGCCGTGCGTCCAGTACCGGCCGGTGGGGGTGATGGCGGGGCGGCCACCGCAGTGCGGGCACCGGCGGCGGACGGTCACCGTGCTGCTCCTCGTCGTGTACGGCGAGCCTGCCTGCGGTCGACCTGCGCCTCGACCACCGTGGCGATCAGCACGATGAGCGCGGAGATTGCGAGCGTCGCCCATATTGGCGGGTCCTGCCGGTCCGTGGCTGCGTCCCATACGAGGCGGGCGACGATGCCGCCGGCGGTGGCGACGGTGATGAGGGCGATGAGTCCGCGGTGCTTGTAGAGCATGGGGTGCCTCCAAGGCGTGATGTGACGGTGGGTGAGGGGCGTCAGGTCTCGGCCCGACGGCGGTGTCGAAGATGTCCGATTCAAGGAAAGATCACGGTCACGCAGCGTTTGCCTTAGCGGTCTTCCGGACGGACTTCTTCTCCCGTCGGTACGCCCGCTCCCCGTCCCAACAGGCCTCGCACGGCTCCTCGCCCCGCCGCACGTGCGCAGCAAACCCGGCATGGTCCCCGTGCCGGCGGGGCTTCACGTCCAACACCCCTAGCTGGCAGGCCAGGAACACGGCATTCATGATGTTCCGGGCCCGGAGGGCGGTGATGATGACTTGCTGGTGGTAGTGGACGGTGCCAACGGCCAGGTGCATGGCCTTCGCGGTCTCAGGGATAGACAGCCCGTTTGCGGCGTGGCGGAGGACTTCCTGCTGTCGAGGGCTCAGGGAGACCGAGGGCCCGCCACCCGAAGGCGACGGGCCCAACGAGACAGAGGCGGTCACTGGCGCGCGCCTGCCGTCTCGATAACCTCCAGCTGCTGTACCGCCGGGAGGTGGTGCAGGAACTGGGCGTCGCCGTATGCCTCATGCTTGGCGGCGAGGGCGTCTTCCTCGGTGGTGGCCGTGAACGCGATCCAGGTGGCGGTGCACCAGGGATCCTCGGGGTGGAACCGGTGGAGACGTCCGTGGGAGAAGCACCAGGCGAACATGATCGCTGCGGGCTGGTCGGGCATGGTCAGCTCTCCTTCGTGGCAGCCGACTGCTGCGTCCTGGTGTCCTCGATGGCCAGGCAGGCGCGGAGATCGTTAGCGATTGCCGTGTACAACTCGCGGTCATCAGCCCGGAGCTCGTTCTCAGCGAACTCCTTCAGCCATGCGGCAAGCCCGCCCACCCGGTCGAGGACGGCTTCGAGCTTCGTGATCCGGTCCAGGAGGTACGGGACGTCCCCACGGGCACGGGCGATGAAATCGGCGTTGCAGTACGTCTGCCCGTCGCAGTGCTCACCGGTCAGCGTGGCGACGATCCCGTCGTGGACGCTGGCCTCGCCGGAGCCGGGAACGAACCGTGGGCGGGCCTCGATGGTGTACGTGCCAGCCCCGTCGTAGCCGGTGCCCCACGGTTCGGGGGTGGCGGCCTCGTGCCGGGCACGGATCTCTTCGGTACGGGCGTCGAACATGGTCAGCTCTCCTTCGGGGCGGTAAGGGCGTCGGCGCAGCCGCAGCGGATCCCGCCGAGGTGCGTCGGAGGTTCGGCGGGAACGGTCCGAATGTTGGGGCAGGTGTCCGGGAACCTGGAGCACACCAGGTCTGTTCCGGTTGTGGCGTTGCGCAGGCGCGCCTCCAGCTCGGTGACACGGGCGCGGAGCCGGTCGACCTCGGCCAGCAGCACCGCGAGGTGCCCGCTGATCACGGGGGCTGCACGGTCGGACATCAGCTCCAGCAGATCCAGCGTGCGGATCTCCTGCTCGCGGTCCGGGGTCAGCGGGGTGTCGGTCATGGTGGGGCCTTCCGGGGTTGGAACGGGCGGGGAGGGGGTGCTCACGCGGCATCACGCCGGCTGTGGCTCTTCGGGTCGCCGGTCCACGTCCAGCCGTCGATGGCCTCCTCCAGGACCAGCCGGTGTGCGAGCTGTTCGGCCGGCGTCCACGGGGTGTGGTCGGCCTGCCCGTACGTGCCGTCGGGGATGCCTTCGTTGATGAGGCGCTGCAGGGGGCTCATGGCGGGCTCCTAAGCGACGCGGACGGTGTACTGGCGGGCGGTGTACGTCCACCCGTACTCGGCCCAGTAGTCGGCGTCCTGCGTGGCGATCTCGGTGAGGAGGTTGGCCTTGATGGCTTCGACCTGGTCGTTGGTGACGGTGCGGGTGGCCCCGGGGACGGTGTAGCCGTGGGGGTCGATGAGGCGCAGTTCGGGCATGTGGTGTCCCTTTCGGGTACTCCGGCCCACGTGGTGTGGGTGGTTGTCGGCATGCCCACAGTACCCGTTAACGTATGGCATAGGCAAGACACAATGCGGCATTGGGTAACCCCGGACAGCACGAAGGGCCCGACCCCACCCGGGACCGGGCCCTGCACGTGCGCTGCTCCTGCGTCAGAAGGGCGGCTCGTCAACGGCGTTGCCACCCTGGCCGCCACCCTGCTGACCCCAACCCCCGCCCGCCGGCTGCTGCGTACCCGGGGTGCCAGACGCCCACGGATCCTCCACCGACGCTGCACCCTGCTGCTGACGAGCCTGCTGATACGCCTGCTGCCCCTGGCCACCCTTGCCCTTCACCCGAGTCACCTTCGCCGTCGCGGACTTCAGACTCGGGCCGACCTCCTCGACACCCAACTCGTACACCGTGCGCTTCACCCCCTCACGGTCCTCGTACGACCGCTGCTTCAGCCGGCCCTGCACGATGACCCGCATGCCGCGGGTCAACGACTCGGCCACGTGCTCCGCCGCCTCACGCCACACCGAGCACGACAGGAACAAGCCCTCCCCGTCCTTCCACTCGTTCGTCTGCCTGTCGAACACCCGCGGTGTCGACGCCACACGGAACTTCGCAACCGCCGCGCCGCCCGGGGTGAACCGGAGCTCCGGATCGTCCACCAAATTCCCGATGATCGTCACTACGGTCTCGCCGCTCATGCTGCACTCCTCATGTCGTTCTGCGTCAGCGACTTGCTGCGCATAGTGGTCATCTGCTGGTACGCCCGGCGCACCGACTCGCGGTTGATCCCGAGGTCCAAAGCGATCTGCCGCAGAGGAACCCCCTCGCCGTCGTGGCGGGCCCGAATCTCCCGTCCCGCCATCTCGATCACGTCACCAACGGTCAGGCCCGCACCGGACTCCCGGCGCACCCTCGTCTCAGCGGCCTGGAGCCGCTTCACGGCATCCTCCGCACCCTTCCGGGACACCCGCGGCAGGGCCGCGTCCCGCTGCGCCAACACCCGCAAACAGGCACTGACGACGTTCTGCGAGGTGTTCATCGTCCGGGCGATCTGCTCATGCGACCGGCCGATTCGCTCCAGCTCCCGCAACGTCAGCGACGACTCCTCCAGAATCCGTTCCACTGCCGACGGAGCCGTAGCACGCTCGCCGGCCGCAGGAACCAACATGCGGAACGCCTGATACACAGCCCTGCGGGTGGCCTGTAGCCGGGCCGCAGCCTCCTCCACCGGCATCTCCCGCTTGACCAACCACACCAGCAAGTCGGCGCCCCGCATGGTCGCAATGCCGCGAGAGGAAGCGTTGTCGATACGGCGTGACTGGAACGGGCTCAACTCCCCCTCAGGGCGCACCGAGAGCAGCTGCTCCCTTTCGGCAGGGGTGAATCCACCACAGATCGCATCCCGGTCGTTCCTGCGCAGAGCATCATCAAGGCACACCTCCCGGACGGGACACCCAACGCAAACAGCCTTCGCTTCGGCGATATGGGCATCAGACGCATCCGGGTCAGGGAAGAACAGGTCCGCGTCCGCGGCACTACACGCTGCAGCGACACGCCAGTCCGCCATCTGATCGACCACCGTGACGCTCATGCCGCCTCCTCCATGTCCCGCTGAACCAGACCCACCCGGGCGGCAACACCAGAAGACGACACCCGCGTCCGAAGCGGGCCACCCACCTCCGCGTACGCCTCACCCGTCACAACCCGCGAGATCATCCGCCGGGTCACCGGGTAATCCCGGCTGATCTCCTCATCCGTCGCACCCGCCGCAGACCGATTCCGGATCCGCAGCACCTGGTCGTCCGTCAGCAGCACCCGCGGCACCAGAGCCAGCTCAGCCGGGAACTCCACGCCACGCTCGGCACACCTCTTCCGCATCTGGCACACGAACTTCGACGTGGCCCGCTGCCCCAGGTCGTACAGCACGTCGAAATCCGTGTAGCTCATGCCCTGCCGGACCCCAACCGCAATGGCCGCCAACCGGTCAGCCGAACTCAGCCCCTTCGACTCCCCAGCGAGATAGGCCTCCACCGCGTCATCGAGCCCCTCGGCTCCGCTCAGGAGGCGACGCCGCTCCCTCCGGTCCAGGCCACCGAACACCCCGAACTCCTCGCCGGCGTCCAGAGCCGCCTGCAGGCACTGCGCCCGGACCGGGCACTTGGCGCACAGCCGCTTCGCCGCTGCGGTCTTCTGCTCGGCTTCCCCACCACCGACGGTCGGGAAGAACAGGTCCGCGTCAGCGGTCTTGCACAGGCCGCGGTACCGCCAGTCGCCGCTCTCACGGCTTGATACGGCAAATGTCGTACTACGGCGTCGGGGGAGGGTTCGGGTGGTCATGACGGGTCTCCTGTCAGGGTGTAGAGGCGGATGATGGCGCCGGGCTGGTCGAGGGCGTCGGGGTGTTCGCCGGGGAAGGCCTTGGTGGCGGTGACGCGGATGATGCGGGAGTCGTCGACGACTCCGCCGCCGTCCGCAATGCCGTCGAAGGTGGAGCGGATGAGCTTGTCCACGTCCCCGCTGTGCCGGGTGGTGGGCCATGTGCGCTTGCGCTTGGGGGCGCTGGCGGGCTTGAGGACGGTGAAGACGATGTCGGCTTCGAGGGGTCCGTCCAGGGGCTGTACGCCACCGAGGGGGTAGCCGCCGTACTGCTTGATGTGGGCGGCGGTCATGGCGTTCGCGGTTGCGGCGGTGACGAGGGCTCGCCAGGGTTTGACGCGTTTGGACTGTTCGACGAGGACTGCGGATACCCGGCCGGAGGCGGCGTTGAGGCGGTGTCCGGCATAGCGTTTCGAGCCCTGAGGTGCTGGCCGGCCGTGGACGACGATGGTGAGGCGGTGCGTCCGTACGAGGTCGGGGGCGGTGGTCACCAGGTCACCCCTGTCTGCTGGACGGTCACCGCGTTGAGGGCGTCCGCTGTGGGGGTCCAGAAGCCAAGGGCTCCCCTTGCGGTGACGGGTTCGGGGAGGACTGCGACGTCGTCGAGGGTCCAGTGGTAGGCCTGCTGGAATCCCCAGGGGCTGCAGCAGGTGCCGTCGTCGGACCAGTGGCAGCCGGTGATGGTGGCGACGCCGACGATTGCGCCGTATACGCCGAAGTTCGGACCGTAGATCTTGGCGTTCTTGTCGAGCTGGGCTCCGGCGTGGATGAGGATCCGGGTGCCGTGGTGTCGGGCGGGGAGCTTCCAGGTGCGGTTTTCGACCCGCTTGTCCTGGTGGACGATCGCCCCTGCCCAGGGCTGTCGAATGGTGAGGGCTTTCATGCTGCGTACTCCTGTACGGGTATGGGGCCGTGGCGTCCGGCGCGGAGGTAGGTGGCGTGTCCTGGGGTGTGGCCGAGGTGGACGGCGAGGCAGTACCGACACCTGTAGGTGTGGAAGTGGGGTCCGCCTTCGCCGCGTATTTGTCGGGCTCGGCGTCGGGCACTGCGCCGGCTGGGGAAGGCCCGTTTGCCGAGGCAGGACACTTCGTACTCAGTCGCCACGGGTTTGGGTGATGGCGATGGTGAGGGGGATGGCTCCGTCGGCGTTGGGGGCGCAGCGGGTCCATTGGCCGTTGTTGAGGTGGGCGTGCCAGTGGTGGGCGCGGTCGACGTACATGTGGTCGGGGAGGAGGCTGTTGGCCTCGGCGACGAAGGCGTCCGGGTTGTGGTGGCCGATGCGGGTGAGGTTGCCGTCCCAGTTGCGGAGGCCGGGGTGGGCGGTCCAGGGCCGGCCGAGCTGGTTGTCGCCGTGCTGGGCGAGGACGCGGGCGTTCTCGCTGGCCTGGATGACGGCGGCACCGAGGATGACGAGGTACGTCTGGTCGATGGTGGTCATGACGCGACTGCCGTGGGGCCGGTGCCGCGCGGGTGGCTGCACTTGCCGGTGAGGCACGGCTGGGCTCGGCGGGTCCACTCATCACGCCCGATGAGCTCGTGTCGCCAGCCCGTGGCGGCTTCCTTACGTCGGTCGGCGATGCGAGGGGTGAACTCCTTGTGGGCGTCCTCGGCGAGCAGTCCTACGTATTCGGCGTGGACGGAGCCGGTGACGCAGCCTTCGGGGTTGACGCGGATCCAGAACTGTCGGTTCGTGCTCACGGCTGGGGGTGCTCCTTCATGGGCTCGGTGGTGGCGGTGAGGCTGGCGTCGATGTCGTCTCGGGACAGCTGCTGGGTGTCTTCGGCGGTGGCGGCGGCCTGGTGGAGGGTGAGGATGCGGGCCTGGCCGTGGGGGTCGGTGCAGAGGGCGGCGGCTGCTTCGGCCTGCTCGAGTTCGCGGCCGTTGGTGACGGTGGCGGTGTGGTGGGCGCCTTGGGGGCAGGGGGTGTGGGCGGTGAAGACCTGCGTGCCGGCGGTGTGGGTGAGGCGGGCGCCGGACGGGAAGCGGATCTGGGCGGTGCCGTTGGGGAGGGGGG
>NZ_JBHVQX010000035.1:0-80492 GCF_042886395.1 Streptomyces sp. NPDC058008
GCGGCCCCGGTCCTCCCGGCGTCCCCGCGACGGTGTGTTCCGCGGACGGGCAGGGGCGATCACGTCCGCCGGGCGAGGGGCGCGTCGGGGACGGCCGCCGGAGCGGGGCACCCGCGCCGGCCGGACCGGTGCCGGGTGTACGCGTGCCGCCCCTGAGGCGTGGCGTGGCCGGCCCACGCCGCCCGCCGGGGCTTGCGCGGCCTTCGTGCGCTCGTTCAGCTCTCGCCCGGTTCGGATCGCGGAGGCGGTTCGAGACGGACGAGCCGGTACCCCTTGAACGCGTCGCTCCTCCGGCGGGACGCCGGCATCCGCCGTTTCGGCAGCCGCTCCTTCCGGCGGCCCAGGGCGCGGGCGGCGGCGATGAGTCCGTGGAGCCGGCTGTCGGCCCGTCTCAGGTGGTAGAAGGCGTCCCTCGTCATGCCCACGAGCGCTCCCGCCTCGACGATCGTCATGCCGTCGCGCAGCGCGGCGAGCACCACGCGCAGGGCCGCCGGGTTCGAGGTGACGTTCTGCTCCAGGTGGTGGGCCCGCGCCATCGCGGTGGCCGCGGACAGGGCCGCGTCGAACGACGGATCCCCGGCGCGCCAGGACAGGAGCAGGCTCTCCGGGACACCGGCCGCCGAGGCGCAGGCCGCGGTGTCCAGCCCCATGGCCGCCGCGCGGATCGCGTCGGCGCGGCGGAGGCTGTTCTCCTCGTCCACGGACAGGGTGCGGTGCAGGGCGCCGATCAGGTCCTGCTCCACCCCTTCGGCCGCGGTGAGCGCGGCCAGAAGGCTGTCGGCCGAAGCATCCCGCCTCGTCCCGGACCTCTCGTCCGCCGGCCGACCGTTCACGCCTCTGCCTTCCTGTGTGATGCGGATTTCCGAGCGGCGGTCAGTCGCCGCTCTCGTCGAGCAGTCGCCGCAGCTCGGCCTCGTCCTGCGGGGTCAGACCGTCGATGAACCGGGCCAGCACCGTGCTGCGGTCCCCGTCCTGGTCGAGCTCCCGGTGCATGCGCCGGGCCGTCAGTCCGTGGGAGTCCTCCAGCGGGAAGTAGACGTACCCCCGGCCGGCGGGGCTCCGGCCGATGACTCCCTTGTCGTGGAGCCGCCCGAGCAGGGTGGCCACCGTGGTCCGCGCCAGGGGCTGCGGGATCGCCGACCTGACCTGCGCCGCGGTCTGCGGTCCTCCGGCCGCCCAGAGCGCGGCGAGGACACTGCCCTCCAGCTCACCCGCCGGCCGGCGCTCACCCTCCATGTCCGCCATGGCACTGTCCCTCTCCCTGAAGTGGTCCGCAGGGAACCGGAACGGCTGCTGAGAGTGGGCACAACAGGCGTCCGGCTCCGGTGCCGGCCGTGTGCCCGAGCGGCACGGACCGGCAGTGGTCGACGGCTCATCCTCTCCCATGGGTCCGACGGCACCGGCCTCCCGCCCGCCCCCGGCCGGCTCGTCGCGCCGAGACGCCGTGGCCGGGTCACCGCCCGCCCCCGTCGTGCGGCCCGCCGGGGCGGGGGGCCGGGTCCTGCGCGCTGCCGTGCCTGCGGGGCACCAGACCGTTCCTGTGCACGAGCGCCACCATCTGGGAGCGGCTCCTGACGTCGAGTTTGGCCATCGCCCTGGTGACGTGGGTCTTGACCGTCAGCGGTGAGACGACCAGGCGGGCGGAGATCTCCTTGTTCTCCAGGCCGAGCGCGGCAAGGGCGACGACCTCGCGCTCCCGCGAGGTGAGCTGCCCGAACCTGTCCCGCGACTCCTCCAGTCCGCCGATGCCGATCAGCGGGAAGACCGTGTCGAGTACGCAGCGGGTGGCCGCCGACGAGAGGTGCGCGCCGCCCCGGGCGACGGTCCTGATCACCTCGGCGAGGTCCTCCGTGGACGACCCGGTCTCGAAGAACCCGCTGGCCCCGGAGTTCAGGGAGCCGAGCACCCACTCCTCCGTGATGTGCTCGGCCAGCATCACCACGCGTACGCCGGCCAGTCCGGGCGTCCTCGTGATCATGCGGGAAGCCTCCATGCCGTTGATCCCCGCCACCCGGACGTTCATGAGGACGACATCGGGGCCCAGTTCGCGGGTGAGGCGAACGGCCTCCAGACCGCTCGCGGCGGCTGCGACGATCTCCAGGTCGGGTGCCCGGCCCACGAGGTCCCGGAGGCCGGACCCGGTGCCCGCCGCATCGTCGGCCAGCACTATGCGCAGCACCATCTGCCCCTTCGCTGAGTCATCGTCGTGAGCGCTCCTCCGGCCCCGCGTGCCCGGGCCGGGACGTCGTCCGTGCTGCCGGGCCCGGGGCGCTCCCGTTCCCGGAGCGTCGGCGCGCGGCCGGAGGGCCGCGGGCCCCCGGCGCGGGGTCCGCACCGATGAGCCGACAGCGCCTCGGTGCATGTAACTTGAGGCGTGACGACAGACCGGGCCGAGCAGGCGTCCTGACGCGACCTTCCGCGGAGGGAACAGGACCGTCTACTCGCGTGTAAACGGTCTACTTCACTGTAGACGATGGTTCGGGCGGACGTGCCGCGACCTGCCCGGCCCGTGTCCGCCGGCCGGGCCGGCGTCGACCGATTCCGGACCTGCGCCCCGCGCGCGGTCCTGCCTACCGAAGGACCACAGGTGCTGACTCCGCTGTTCGTTGTGCCTCTCCTGTTGCCGTTCCTCCTGGCACCGGCCGCGAACCGGGTGATGGCGTGGGCCCGCCCGGCCACCGCCCTGTGGATCCTCACGGCGGGCGCCACCGCGCTCGCCGTGGCCGGTGTGGTGTCCCTCGGCGCCCTCAGCCTGACCGGGCTGCTGCTCATACCGGCGTTCGCCAGGCTCGGAGAGCTCGTACACCCCCTGTGCACGCCGTCGGTTCCGCTGGTCGTCACCTGGGCGGTGCTGGCGTCCGGCACGCTGGCGTTCGGTGCCTGCGCGCTCGGACGGGCCGCCCTGCGGCACGGCCGTTCCCTGCGGGCGGCCCACCGTCAGGCCGCCTCCCTTCCGCTGGCGGGTGACCTGTGCGTCATCGACTCGCCCCACGCCGACGCGTACGCGCTCCCGGGCAGGCAGAACCGCATCGTGGTGACGACCGCGATGCTGCGGAGCCTGGAAGCCGCCGAGCGGGAGGTCCTGTTCGCCCACGAGCGGGCCCACAACGCGGGCCGCCACCACTACTTCCTCGCGTTCGCGGAGGTCGCGGCGCACTGCCACCCCGCGCTGAGAGCCGTACGCACGTCGATCCGGCTCTCGGTGGAGCGGGCGGCCGACGAGGCCGCGGCGGACGCCGTCGGGGACCGCCGGCTGGCCGCCAGGGCCGTCGCCCGCGCCGCCCTGGCCGGCCGTGACAGCCGGGGGTCCACCCGTCCCTACCTGGCCCCCGGCGTGGCGACCGGTCCCGTCCCGCGACGGGTCACCGCGCTGCTGAGGCCCCCTTCGCACTCCGCGCGGCGCCCCCGGGTGCTGGCGGTCGCCGTGGCCGTGGCGGCGCTGCTGTCCACGGGAGTCACGGTCGCGGGTGTCGTGCACATGGGCCATGAGGTGGGGGAGGCCCGGGGCGAGGTCGCGCGCTGACACCGCGCCCCGGGCCGCTGTCCGCCGGCCGTCCGCCGGTGGCGTTCTCACCTCCGGTCCGCCGCCGGTGCGCCGCCCGGCACAGGTGCCCGGCGGCCGAGCAGCGCGCGCGTGGCGGAGTGCCGCGGAGAGGCGAAGACCGAGGCCGTGCGCCCGGATTCGACCACACGGCCGCCGTCGAGCACGGTCAGCGTCTCGGTGTGCTCCGCCACCAGCGCCATGTCGTGGCCGATGACGACGAGCGCCATGGACCGCTCCTCCCGAAGCCGCCGGAGCAGCCCCATGACCGCCTCGCCGGTGGACGGGTCGAGGGCCGAGGTGATCTCGTCGCAGATCAGCACGTCCGGGCCCGCCGCGAGGGCCCTGGCGATGGCCACCCGCTGCCGCTGGCCACCGGAGAGCTCGTGCGGGTAGCGCCCGGACAGGTCCGGCGGAAGCCCGACCTGGAGCAGCAGACCGGCCGCCGACATACCGGCCGGCGCAGCGCCGGTCCCGCGGTGCAGTCGCAGGGGCCGGGCGAGGGTGCTGCCGACGGTGCGTTCGGGATTGAGCGCCCCGAGAGGGTTCTGTGTGACCAGCTGGACGCGGCGCCGCTGCTCCCTGCCGCGTCGGCGGAAGCCCGGGGCCAGGGCGTCGCCGTCCAGCCTGACCGTGCCCGAGGTGCTGCGTTGCAGGCCCACGAGGACGCGGGCGAGCGTGGTCTTGCCGCACCCGGAGGCGCCGATGACGCCCACCGCCGAAGCGTGCGGCACCGTCAGCCGGACGCCGTCCAGGGCCGGAGCGCCGCTCCGCCCCCGGGCGAAGCTCACGCCGATGTCCTCGGCGGCGAGCACGGGGACGCCGGACCCGCCCTCCGGCCCTCCGGCGGCAGGTGGTTCCGCGAGGGCGGGCCCGGCGCCGGCGACCGTCCGCCACGCGTCGGCAGGAGTGGTCCGTACGCGGTCGAGCCGCACCTCGTCGTCGGCGAACCGCGCCACCACTTCCGCGTCGTGGCAGCTGAAGGCCACGGCGACTCCGCGTTCCCGGGCCAGTCGCCGCACCAGCTCGGCGATCTCGTCGCGCAGGGCCGGGTCGAGCCCGGCGGTCGGCTCGTCCAGCAGCAGGACGGCGGGGTCGCGGGCCAGCGCACGGGCCAGTGCCACCCGGCGCACCTGGCCGCCGGAGAGCTCCCCGGCCCGCCGGGCGGCGAACTCCGGGCCGGTGGGCAGGCGGACCGCGGCCAGCAGGTCCGTCACCGCGCCCGGGGCCCGCCGCGGGCCCAGCTCCGTCAGGAGGGTACGGATCCGCAGTCCCGGATGGAGCAGCGAGGCGGGATCCTGTCCCACGTACGCGATCCTGTGGCGGCGCAGTTCGCGGCGTTCGCGCTCGGACAGGGCGAAGACGTCGTGCCCCAGCACCCGGACAGCGCCCGGTGACGGCACGGTGCCTTCCGGAACGTGCCCGAGGAAGGCGCGCAGGAGGGTGGTCTTGCCCGCTCCGGACGGCCCGGTGACCGCGACGAGGCGACCGGCGCGCAGGCTGAGCGAGGCCCCTTCCAGCAGGGGCGCGCCGTCGGCGCCCACCACGCGCAGTCCGCTCGCCTCGGCGACGGTGGCCGAGCCGGCGTCAGGCGCCGCTCCCGGTACGGCGGGGTTCGGGTTCACAGGGGGGATACCGCCTTCCGGCCGGTTCGCGGGACCAGGGTGGCCACCGCCAGGTTGACGCTCAGGGCGAGCAGGGCGATCGCGAGACCCGGTGCGACGACGGCCCAGGGGTTGAGCATGATCCCGGGGGAGTTCTCGCGGATCATCAGGGCCCAGTCGGCCGCTGGAGGCTGCGGACCGACCTGGAGGAAGCCGGCCATGGACACCACGTAGACGCCTTCGACGAATCTCAGCCCGAACAGGGCGAGGAGCGTATGGCGCAGGTTGGGCAGTATGTCGCGCACCACGAGGAACCAGAGCCGCTCACCGCCCGCGGCGGCCGACTCGACGAAGCCGGACGCGGCGACGGGGGCCGCGGCGTTGGCCGCCAGCCGGACGGCGTAGGGCAGCCCGAGGACCATCGCGGCGACGGCGACCGCCGGGCGGCCCCCGCCCGGCCAGGAAAGGGCCACGAGCATGATGCCCAGTACGGCGGGGAGCAGGATGAAGAGGTCGGCGGCGCGCTCCACCACGCGCCCGACCGCCGGGCGCAGGGCGCCGAGTGCTCCCAGCACGGCGGCCGCCGCCGTGACCACGACCGCGATCAGCAGGGCGGAGAGCACGAGTTCGCGGCCGCCCGCCAGCAGTCTGCCGAACACGTCACGGCCGAGCTGGTCGCCCCCGAGGAACGCCCCTTCGCCGGGCCCGGCGAAGGGCGCGGTCACCGGTGCGTCGATCGCGTGGGGCGCGATCCACGGGCCCGCCAGGGCGAGCAGCACGAGCGCGGCGGCGGGCAGGACGCGTGGCAGGACGGCTCCCGCCCGAGGTCCGGGCCGGACCGGCTCGGTGCCGCTCCGTCCCCGGGCGCGGTCCGGTCCGGGATGCATGGGCGGCCTCCGTGGGCGCTGTCGGACGCGGCGCGACGGCCTCGTCCGGGGGAGAGGGGTCATCGCCGGCCCACCGCCGGCAGATCGCGGACGGCGTCCGCCAGCAGCAGCACGGCGGTGATCACCGCACCCGCCAGCACCGTGACCCCGGCGATCACCGGGGTGTCGCGGTCGGCGACGGCCGAGGACAGGATCGAGCCCAGGCCCGGGTAGTTGAAGATGGTCTCCACCGCGACCGCCCCGCCCAGGAGCACACCGGACGAGGTGGCGATTCCGGTGGCGACCGACGGCAGCGCGCCGGGCAGCATGTGAAGGACCAGGACCCGCCAGGGCGGCAGCCCGTCGAGGACCGCCGCCTCGACGTGCGGGGCCCGTGCCTCGTCCGCCAGGGCGGCGCGGACGATCCGGGTGTTCCAGCCGGTCTGGGGGATGGTCAGGGCCAGCGCCGGCAGTATCAGCATGGTCCAGGAGGACGGAGTGCCGGAGGCGTCGGTGAGCGTGACGGCCGGAAGCCAGCCCGTCCACAGCGACAGCACCAGGACCAGGCCGGTCGCGACGACGAACTCCGGGATCGCGAAGACCGCCGTGGACGCCCCGGTGACGGTGCGGTCGAGGCGGCCCTCGGGCCGCAGCGCCGCCAGGCAGCCCAGGATGAGGGCGAGCACCAGGGTCAGGAGCAGCGCGGTGCCGCTCAGCAGCAGGGTGTTGGGGAAGGCGGCGGAGACCATGTCCGTGATCCGCTCCCCGTGGGCGGAGGTGCCCAGGTCTCCCGTCGGCAGACCGGTCATCCAGTCCAGGAAGCGGTGCGCGACCGGCCGGTCCAGTCCCAGTGCCGCCCGCCGCGCGGCCAGGTCCGCGGCGCTCTCGCCCCGTTCGGCGGTGGCGCTCGCGGCGTCCCCGGGCAGCAGCTCGACGCCGGTGAAGACCAGGGCGAGGAGGGCCGCGAGGAGTGCGGCACGCCGCAGGACGACCAGGCCGGCACGGTTCAGCAGGCGCAGGGCCGTGCGCCCGCCCCTCCGGCCCCGCGCGCCCGGCGCGGGGGTGCCGGAGGGCGCGCTCGTCACGGGTCTCAACTCGCCAGCCACGCCTTCTCGAGCTGGACACGGCCGTACCCGGGCAGCGTCGGCAGGCCGTGGACCGCGGACCTGGCCAGGTCGATCCCGTCGGCCACGCCCCACAGGAGGTACCCGGAGTCGTCGTACTCGATCCGCTGGAGCCGCCTGAGCAGTTCGGTGCGCTCGGCGGCGTCGGCGGTGCCGATGGCCTTCTCGTACGCGGTGTCGAAGGCCGCGTTCCGCCAGCCCGCCTCGTTCTGCCCGCTGCCGGACACCATCGTCTTGCTGGCGAAGAAGACGACGGAGTCGTTGGTCCCCCAGTAGCTGGTGTAGAGGTCGCCCTTGAGCCAGGTCCTGTCCCAGAACGTGGCCGAGTCCTGCTTGACCACCTTCACCCGGACGCCGGCCTCGCGGACCTGGGTGGCGAACAGGGCGGCCGATTCCGCCAGGCCGGAAATGTCCTCCGTGGTGCGCAGTTCGTACGTCCTGGAGAGGTCGAAGCCGGACTCGGCCAGCAGCTTCCTCGCCCGTGCGAGATCGCGGGTCCGCTGGGGGACGGACGTGTCGTAGGCGGGGTCGCCGGTGCCGAGGATGTCGTTGCCGACCGTGCCGTAACCGGACAGCACCTGGCCCACCATGGCCTCGCGGTCGACGGCCAGCCGCAGTGCCTCGCGCACTTTCGGATCGGCGAAGGGGCCGTCGGCGGTGCGCATGACGATGGGCATCGACATGTCGTCGGGGCGGCGGACGACGGTGATGTCCTTGCGCCCCTCGGCCGTACGGGCGGCGACCGCACCCGCGTTGGAGGCGAGGTCGATCTGGCCGGAGAGCAGTGCGTTGGCCATCGCCTGCGGGTTCTCGAAGATCTTCACCTCGATGGCGTCGAGGTGGACCTCGCCGCCGTACCAGTCGTCGTTGCGGACCAGGCGGGCGTTGCCCGAGCGGAACCAGTCGAGGGTGAAGGGGCCGGTCCCGGGCGCCTTCGCGATGTCCTCGTCGCGCGTGCCGTCCGGCACCACGAAGGTGGTGAGGCGGGTGAGGAGGGGCAGTTCGGCGTTGGGGTGGTCGGAGACCAGGACGACGGTGCCGGTCCCCTCGGCGGTGATGTTCTCCGCCCGGACCCCGGGCAGCCTCGACGCCCCGGAGGGTGTGGCGCGGAGCCGGCGGAGCGAGAACACGACGTCGGCCGCGGTGACCGGGGTCCCGTCGTGGAACGCCGCCCCCTCCGCGAGGGTGAACCTCCAGGTCCTGAGGTCGTCGGACGACTCCCACCGTGAGGCGAGGCGGGGCACGGTGTTGGGCTTCGCGCCGGGCACGGTCAGGGTGTCGTGGACGAGGCTCAGGATGAGGTAGTCGCTCTCGTTGGACTGGGTCCCGTGCGGGTCCCTCGTGATGGCGCCGACCCTGCCCAGGGCGCCGACCCTGAGGGTTCCGCCCTTCCGGGGCGTGGCGGAGCCGCCCAAGGGGCCGGCGGCCGGCCCCTCCGCCCCTCCGCCGCAGGCACTGAGCAGCGCGGTCGTGGCGAATACCCCGCCCAGACCCAGAATATGGCGCCTCGTCAGGTTCACGTGTTCCTCGGCTTCCGACAGCAGAACGTAAATTACTTAGGTTTGCCTATCCTAAAAATTCGAGGCCTCGCAATACTCAAACTGGAGTACTGCGCGCCGCGTGGATGCGAATTACGTTAGGTGTGGCTTACCTGACCGAGCCCGCCACCGGTGCCACCGGAACCGCGCCGGGCCCCGTCCGGCGGCGCAGCCGCGTATGCGCCGCCGACGCCTGCCCTCGCAAGCACCGCGCGCTCTCCCTCCACCCTTCGGCGCCCGCACGCGCCTTGAGAACGGATGGTTGATCATGTCGACCGCAGCCTCGCCTGTGCGTCAGCTCCACCCCGAAGCCGAGCGCGAACTCATGAACACGGCAAGGGAGTTGCTCCATACCTTCGGCGGTGACAGCTGTTCTCCCGGGCTGCTCGGCCGGATCCCGCACGCCGCGTCGGCGCTGAGCGCGGACATCCGGGAGGCGTGCCGGCCCGTGGACACACCCGACGGACTGTTCGTCATCCGCGGCATCGCCGTCGACGACGAGGAGGCCGGCCCCACCCCGCGCCACTGGTCGGACGCCGGGGACGCCGGAGCCGTCCTCGACGCGGCCCTGCTCCTGCTCTCCGCCCTGATGGGTACGCCGCTGGCCTGGGAGGGGCAGCAGGACGGGCGCTTCGTCCACAACATCGTGCCCTCGCCCGGGCACGAGGCCGAACAGACCGGAGCCAGCAGCAGCGTCCTGCTCAGCCCCCACACGGAGGACGCCTTCCACCCCGGCCGCGCGCACCTGCTGGTGCTCGGCTGTGTCCGCAACCACGACGCCGTGGCCACCACCGCCGCGTCCGTCGGGCGGACCCGGCTCGCGGAGGACGACCTGGAGCTGCTCGCCAGGCCCGTCCTGCCCATCCTCCCCGACGACGCCTACGCGCAGGCCCGGTCCTACCCCGGCGAGCCGCCCGCCGTCCCCACCGTGTGGCGGTCACCGCACGGGCCCACCCTGCGCTTCGATCCCGCCTACACCCCCGTGGACCGGGCGCCCGAGGACCACCGCGCGGCCTACGGAAGGCTTCAGGACGAGCTGGCGCGGGTCTCCGTCGCCGTCACGCTCGCCCCCGGTGACGTCCTCGTCGTCGACAACGACCTCGTCGTGCACGGCCGGGTCCCCTTCCGGGCACGCTACGACGGAACCGACCGCTGGCTGAAGCGTGCCTCGGTGCGGGTGCCGGAGCGGAGCACCCGCCCCGACACCGAACGCCTCGAACACGGCTACGGCCAGGCGGCGGTGGAGGCATGGTGACCGCGGCCGGCGTCCCCGGCCCGGTGGTCGTGCCGGGAGACGACGGCACGGAGCTGCGGATCCTCAGCACCAGCGACCTGGCCGGAGTCGACATCGCCCTGCCCGACGTCGTCGACGTGGTGGAGCAGGCGTACCGCACCCTCGCCGCCGGCGGCTCCGACAACCCGCGCAAACTCTCCGTCACGCCGGCGGACGGGCACTCGGTGGCCTACGCCATGCTCGGCCGCGACGGCACACGCGACGTGGTGGCCGTGAAGACCTCGTACAAGCACGGACTGCGCGAGGACCGCGACCGTCAGCACTACTACACGACGCTGACCCTGTACGACGACCGCAGCGGACTGCCCATCGCCCTGATGGACTGCGGCCGGGTGGGCGCCCTGCGCACCCCCGCGGTCTCCGCACTGCTCGCCCGCGAACTGGCGGCCCCCGGCAGCCGCAGCGCCCTCGTCATCGGTACCGGCACCCAGGGGCGGCTCGCCCTGCCCCTGCTGCTCACCACGATGCCGGACCTCGACCGGCTGATGCTGTGCGGCTCGCACCCGGACGGGATCCGCGCCGTGCGGGAGCAGTTGCACACCTGCTTCCCCGGGCGCGAGGTCGAGGTCGTCACCGACGCGCGCGCCGCCGCGGGGAGCGCGGACATCGTCCTCGCCACGGCCGGCCCGCACACCTCCGTCTCCGTGGAGGCGGACTGGCTGAAGCCGTCGGCCCTGTGCGTACTGGTCGGCTACGGCCTGGCCCCCTCCACCCTCCGGAGGGCGGACCGCGTCATCGCGACCAGCGCCGCCCAGATGCGCGTCACCGGAACGGACATGGCGGACGCGCGGGGCCGGATGCGTGACGTGGACGCCGAGTTCCCCGAGGTGCTGGCGGGGCGCGCCTCCGGACGCACCGACGCCGGCCAGAGCGTGTTCGCCTACAACAGCGGACTCGTCGTCACCGACATCGCGCTCGGCCACCGTCTCGCCCGGCTCGCGCTGGACCAGGGCCTCGGTACGGCGGTGTCCCTGTGGAGGTGACCCCGTCGCTCCCGGCCCGCACCACCCCCGAGGCCGAGGCCCTGCTGCACGGTGAGCTGCTGCCGGAGCTCGCCCACGCGCTGGGCCGCCCCTTCCACGTGCTGTTCCCCGAACGCTTCGACGCCAACGCCGCCGCCTTCCGCGAGGTGTTCACCGGTACGGGCGTCGACGGCCGGGTGTACTACGCCAAGAAGGCCAACAAGGCGGCGGCCTTCGCCGAACGGGCGGCCGACGCAGGACTCGGCGTGGACGTGGCGAGCCACGGCGAGGTGCGGGAGGCGCTGGCCGCGGGCGTGCGCGGCGAGGACCTGGTGGTGACCGGCCCCGCGAAGGCCGGTGAACTGCTGCGGGCCGCCGTCCTCCACGGGGCGCTGATCGCCGTGGACGCCCTCGACGAACTGCACCGGCTGCGCGCCCTCGCCGCCCGGCTCGGCCGCACGGCCAGGGTGCTGCTGCGCGTCCTTCCCCCGCACCGGTCGCACAGCAGGTTCGGACTGGACCCGCAGGAGATCCGGGAGGCCCTGGCACACTGCGGCGGGCCCGTGCGCCTGGAAGGGTTCAGCTTCCACCTGTCCGGCTACGACGTACGCCACCGGGCCGACCTGGCCGCCGAGCTCATCCGGCTGTGCCGGGCCGCCCGTGACCAGGGGCTCGGACCCGACCGCATCAGCATCGGCGGAGGCTTCGCCGTGGACTACGTCGACGGCGGGGCGTGGAGCGGCTTCCAGGAAAGCAGCCGGCCCGAACACTTCCACGCACGGCGCGAGTTCTCCGGCTTCTACCCCTACCACTCTCCCGTCGCCGGTGCCGAGGCGCTGCGCACGGTCCTCACCTCGACGCCCGCGGGGGAGCGGTCCACCCTCGCCGGACTGCTGCGCGAGAACGGCGTGTCCCTGCTGGCCGAGCCCGGCCGTGCCCTGCTCGACCAGGCCGGCTGCACCGTCTTCCGGATCCAGGGCGTCAAGGAGCGCGGCACGTACGCCGTCCTGACGGTGGACGGCACCAGCCTCAGCCTCTCCGAGCAGTGGTTCGGCAGCGAGTTCCTCCCGGAACCCGTGCTCGTACCGGTGGGCCGTGCGGCCGACGCCGGGGACACGCCGTTCCCGGCGTGCGTGGGGGCGGCGACCTGCCTGGAGAGCGACATGCTCACCTGGCGCAAGATCCCCTTCCCCTTCCGGCCGCGGACCGGCGACCTGCTCGTCTACCCCAACACGGCGGGCTACCAGATGGACTCCAACGAGTCCCCCTTCCACGACCTGCCGCTGCCGCCGAAGGTCCTGATCGAACCCTCGTCCCCCTACCGCTGGCGCCTCGACCGCCGCCACCCCTAGGAGCCAACCGTGGGCGACCCCCTGCACCGGCCCGCCATCGTCCGGACCCTGTCCGAACTCATCGGCGCCACACCGCTGTTCGAGCTGTGCCGCACCGAGAACGACTCCCGGCTGCTGCTGAAGCTGGAACAGTTCAACCCGACCGGCACCGCCAAGATACGTATGGCCCGGCAGATGATCGACGACGCCGAGCGGCGCGGACTGCTGCGTCCCGGCGGCCGGATCGTCGAGTCGACCTCCGGCAACACCGGGCTCGGCCTGTCCGTCATCGCCGCCGAACGGGGCTACACCTTCACCGCCGTCGTCGACAACCACGCGGCGGCCGACAAGCTGCGGGCCATGCGGGCCCTGGGCGCGGAACTGGTCCATGTGGCCGACGACGGCGACGGCGGGGAACTGGCCACCGCCGCCCGGGAGGAGCTGGCCGAGGCGCTGGCGAAGGGCCAGGACAACACCTACTTCACCGAGCAGCACAACAACCTCAGCAACGGGGAGGGCTACCGCCCCGTCGCCCACGAACTGGCCCGGGCGCTCGACGGCGACCTCGGCATCCTGGTGGGCGCCGTCGGCACCGGCGGCGGCCTCTGCGGAACGGCCCGTGAACTGAGGACCCTCATCCCCGGATTCACCACCATCGGCGTCGAGCCCAAGGGGTCGATCGCGTTCGGCGGGCCCGCGCACGACTACTACCAGTCGGGAACCGGCACACCCGAGGGCGCCGCACTCGGCGCCCTCGTCGACTTCGACCTCATCGACGAGGGCGTCAAGGTCGGCGACATCGAGGCGTTCGCCACCTGCCGGGCCGTGGCCAGGACCGGGCTGCTCATCGGGGGGTCCGCCGGTGGTGTCGTCCACGCGGCACTCGCACGCCTGCCGTCGCTGCCGCCCGGCACCACGGTGGTCGCCCTGGTCAACGACGGCGGGGAGAAGTACATGGACACCGTCTTCGACGACGACTGGATGAAGGCCCGCGGCCTCCTGGACCCCGCGGCGGAGCAGGACATCAGGGACCGGCTCGCCGGACTCCGCGGGAACCGGTAGACAAGGTGCTCACCACACTCCTGCGCGACAGCCGCGCCCTGGCGGCGCTCGCCGTCCCGCTCGTCCTCACCCAGCTCGCCCAGGTCGCCCTCACCACCACGGACACCGTGATGATGGGGTTCCTGGGCACCCGGGAACTGGCGGCGGGCGGCCTGGCCATCGTCGTCTTCAACCAGCTGCGCACCATGGGCGTCGGGCTGGTCACCGCCGTCGGCAACCAGGTCGCCGCAGCCGCCGCCCACGCCGAACGGCCGGCCGGGTCCGGTGACGGCTCCGGGAGCGCCGCCCGGAAGGAGTCCGACGCCCAGGTGCGCGGCATCGTCCGGGCGGCGCTGGCCCTGGCCACCCTCGCGGGGATCGCCGGAGCGGTCCTGATGGTCCTGGCCGGACACCTCCTTCCCCGGCTCGGCCAGGACGCCGAGGTCGCCGCCCTGGCCCGGACCATGCTGTACGCGCTGGCCCCCGGACTCCTGCCCTGCCTCTGGTTCCAGGTCATCCGCCAGTTCACCGTCGGCATGCGGCGCCCCCAGGCGCTGCTGCGGATCACCCTCGCCTCCGTGGCCGTCAACGCGGGCCTCAACTGGGTCCTCCTCCACGGCACCTGGGGACTGCCCCGCTCGGGACCGGCCGGCGTGGGCATCGCGACGTCCAGCGTGTACCTGCTGACCTGCGTCGCCCTGTACGCCTCGGTGAGACGCGACGCCGCGCTCGGCCCGCTCCTCGGCGCGGACATCGGGAGAGCCGACGCGGCCGTCGTCGTACGGCTGCTCCGCCTGGGCGTGCCCATCGCGGCGACGTACGGTTCGGAAGCCGGTTTCTTCTCGCTCACCGCGCTCATGGCCGGCACCTTCGGCCCCGCCGCGCTGGCCGCCCACACCGCCGTCAACCAGCTCGTCTACATCGTCTTCCAGGTCGCCGTCGGCCTCTCGCACGCCGCCTCCGTCAACGTCAGCCACGAGCTGGCGCTCCACCGCTACGACGCCGCCCGCCGGCTCAGGAACACCGCGCTGGCGTGCGCGGCCGCCGTCATGACCGTCGTCGGCGCGGTCTACCTCTGCCTGCCGGGCCCCGTACTCGCCCCCTTCCTGGAGTCAGGGCCGGGCGACGCGAGGGTGATCGCGACCCAGCTGCTCGTCGTCACGGCCTTCCTCCAGTTCTTCGACTGCGCCCAGAACATCGGCGTCGGACTCCTGCGGGGCCTCGACGACACGAAGAGCGGTTTCCGCATCACCCTCGTCGGCTACTGGCTGGTGGGGCTCCCCGCCTCCTGGCTCCTGGCCTACCCCCTGGCGCTGGACACCCTGGGCATCTGGCTCGGCCTCCTCGCGGGTCTGGCCACCACCGCCGTGCTCCTGCTCCGCCGCTACTCCGCGTCGCTCTCCGCCCTGGCCGGCGGGCGGGAGACCCCGGCCACATTCCGGGCGGCCTGAACCGGCCGGCTGCGCACCGCGCGCCCCGGACGGCGGCGGGGGAGAGCCGCGACGCGGCCGCCCCGGATCCGGACGGAGCCCGTCCGGTGCCCCGTCTCTCTCCCCGAGACGCGTCTCACCATGTGAAACGTAGGTTTGACATTAGATGCGCTTATGGTCAATAAAGGTGATGCTTTGGCCACTTATTCACGTCCTGTTCCCAGGTGCTGTGAGGGCCGCCCCGCCTAGATGAATGAGTGCTGCCGTGTCCCACCCCGCCCCCGACCGCGCATCCGTCGATCCGGCGGAGGAGTGGGACGCCTGGCGCGCCGAGCGCCACCGCGCGCTCACGTCCCCGACCGGCAACCTCGCCCTCGTCGAGACCCGCTGGGCCCCCGCGGGCGAGGTCCCGGACGCCGAGGGGGCCGCCGCGGGCGCGCCGGACGGCGTGACCGTCACCACGCTCCGGCGCACCGACCTGGTCACCGGCGAGGCCGAGCACGGCCTGCGCTTCTGGGACGCGGCCTCGCCCGCCATCCGCCGCTTCGACCGCGTCGACGCCTTCCCCTACGACCCCGCCTGGGTCCTGGAGGCCTCCTACACGCCTGTCCCCGGGGCCCGGCGCATCGCTTTCGAGCACATCCGGGACAACGGCGGCAGCCGCGACCTGGTCGTCCCCGGCGACATCACGCTCACCGTCGACGGCCGCGCGTACACACTCAGCGCCTTCGACGACGACGGCACCCTGCTGCTCGTCTTCGGGGACCCGACCAACGGTGACACCACCTACGGGGCCGGGCGCTTCCTCTTCGTGCGGCGTACGGACGACGAGAGCCGGGTCGTCCTCGACTTCAACCGTGCCTTCGTACCGCCCTGCGGATTCTCCGATCAGTACAACTGTCCGATGCCGCCGCGGCAGAACCGCTTCCACCTGCCCGTCGAGGCCGGCGAGAAGCTCCCCGTCCTCCGCGACGGCTCCGACGCCCAGCACTGATCACTCCCGCAGCCCCACCGCACGGAAAGAGCCCGACCTCATGAGCACCAAGAAGAACGCCCTGTACGGCACCGCCTCCGTCGCCGCCCTCGCCGTGGCCCTGACCGCCTGCTCCGGCGGCTCCGGCGGTTCCGGCGCCTCGGGCGGCACCTGGGACAAGGACGCGGTCGTCAGCATCGGCTCCCTCTACGAACCGCAGAACCTCGACAACACCGCGGGCGGCGGCCAGGGCGTCACGGAGGCGCTCAACGGCAACGTCTACGAAGGCCTGTTCAGGCTCACCGACGACGGCAAGGTCGACAAACTCCTCGCCCAGGACTACGAGACCAGCGCCGACGGCCTCACGTACACCTTCACCCTGCGCGACGGCGTGACCTTCCACAGCGGCAAGGAACTCACCAGCCAGGACGTCAAGTACAGCCTGGAGAAGGTGACCGCGGACGACTCCCAGTCCGCCCGCAAGAGCAACCTCGAGGTCATCAAGGACATCGCCACCCCCGACGCGCGGACCGTGAAGATCACGCTGTCCAAGAAGTCGATCTCCTTCGTCTACAACCTCTCCTACGTCTGGATCATCAACTCCCAGGCGAAGAACCTGAAGACGACCGAGGACGGCACCGGCCCGTACACCCTGAACAAGTGGACCCGCGGTTCCGCGCTGAGCCTGAACCGCTTCGCCGGCTACTGGGGCGACGCCGCCGCCAACAAGCAGGTCGTCTTCCACTACTACAAGGACGCCTCGGCGCTGAACAACGCCCTGCTGACCAACGCCGTGGACGTGGTCACCAGCGAGCAGTCGCCCGACGCCCTGGAGCAGTTCAAGAGCAACGGCGACTACCAGGTGAACGACGGCGACTCCACCACCAAGCTGCTCCTCGCCTTCAACGACAAGGCCAAGCCCTTCACCGACGTCAAGGTGCGCCAGGCCGTCTCCGCCGCCATCGACGACAAGAAGCTCCTGGAGTCCGTCTGGGGCGGATACGGCAAGGAGATCGGCTCCATGGTGCCGCCCACCGACCCCTGGTACGAGGACCTCACCGACGTCAACGCCTACGACGTGGCGAAGGCCGAGAAGCTCCTCGCCGAGGCCGGCTACGCCAAGGGCTTCAGCTTCACCCTCGACACACCGAACTACGACCCGCACCCCACGGCCGCGACCTTCATCAAGTCCCAGCTCGCCAAGGTCGGCATCACCGTCAAGATCAACACGATCACCCCGGACGAGTGGTACACGAAGGTCTACAAGAACCACGACTTCTCGGCCACGCTCCAGGAGCACGTCAACGACCGCGACCTGGTCTGGTACGGCAACCCCGACTTCTACTGGGGCTACGACAACCCGCAGGTCACCCAGTGGGTCGAGCAGGCCGAGGCGGCGTCCACCACCGCCGGGCAGACCGAGCTGCTGAAGAAGGTCAACCGGCAGACCGCCGAGGACGCCGCCAGCGACTGGCTGTACCTCTACCCGCAGATCGTCGTCGCGAACAAGAAGCTCTCCGGCTACCCGCTCAACGGCCTGAACTCCCAGTTCTTCGCCTACGACATCAAGAAGAAGGGCTGATGGCGCGCTATCTGCTGCGGCGGCTCGCGTTCCTCGCCGTCTCGCTGGCACTGGCGAGCGTGGTGCTGTTCGTGCTGCTGCGCATGCTGCCCGGCGACCCGGCCAACGCGCTCACCTCGGTCGGCGCCGGCCCCGAGCAGATAGCCGCGGCCCGCCGCTCCATCGGTTCCGACCGGCCGCTGCCCGAGCAGTTCACCCACTGGATCGGGCAGCTCGTCAGCGGGGACCTCGGTACCTCCTTCGTCAGTTCGCTGCCCGTGGGCCCCGAGGTCACCGCCCGGCTGAACGTCACCGTGCCGCTCACGCTCGCGGCGTTCGTCCTCGCCGTCCTGGTCGCCGTGCCCGCCGGATTCACCGCCGCGTACAAGCGGCACACCTGGTACGGCGGGCTGCTCAGCGGAGTGTCCCAGCTGGGCATCGCGATCCCCGTGTTCTGGCTCGGCATGATCCTCATCGCCGTGTTCGCGCTGAACGCGGGCTGGCTGCCCTCCGGCGGCTTCCCGCAGGACGGCTGGGCCGACCCCGCCGAGGCGGTCCGCTCCCTCGTCCTGCCGGTCGTGACCATCGCCCTCGTGATGAGCGCGTCCCTGATCCGCTACGTCCGCTCCGCCACCCTCGACGTCCTCGGCAGCGACCACCTGCGCACGGCACGCGCACTCGGCTCGTCGTTCGGCCGCGCCATGTGGCGGCACGGCCTGCGCAACGCCTCCGTGCCGGTGATCTCCATCCTCGGCATCGAACTCGCCTCGACCCTGCTCGGGGCCGTCGTCGTGGAGTCGGTGTACGCGCTCCCGGGCCTCGGCTCGATGCTCGCCACCGGCATCGCCCAGCACGACTACCCGGTCATCCAGGGCGTGCTGTTCGTCTCCACCCTCGCGGTCCTGGTGATCGGCTTCGTGGCCGACCTGGTCCAGCGGATCATCGACCCGCGCCTGCGCGGCCGGCTCTCGGGAGGCGCCCGATGACCGGGACGGACCCGCTCACCCCCACGAAGCGCCGCTCCCGGCGCTCCGCCACCCTCCTCGTCGGCTGCGTCCTCGCCGGTCTGATCGCGCTGCTGGCCGTCGTGTCGGTCTTCTGGCTGCCCTACGACGCCGACGACACCTCCGGCGGACGTCTCGCCGGGCCGGGCGGCGGCCATCTGCTCGGCACCGACAAACTGGGACGCGACCTGTTCGCCCAGGTGATGACCGGTTCCCGCATCGCCGTCGAGGCGGGGCTCGGCTCGGTGTCCATCGCCGCCGTCATCGGGGTCACCCTCGGCGTGCTCGCCGCGTTCGCCCAGGGCTGGATCGACGACACCCTCTCGGCGTTCCTGGACATCCTCATCGCCTTCCCGACGCTGCTGCTGGCGATGCTCATCGTCGCCGCGCGGTCGGCGACGCTCGGCTCGGCGGTCCTGGCGATCGGCCTCGCCCAGAGCGCGGTCGTGGCCCGGCTGGTACGCATCCTGGTCAAGCGGGTCCTCGCACAGGACTACATCACCGCCGCCCGCACCTCCGGCACCTCCTGGCCGCGTACGGTCCTCTCCCACCTGCTGCCCAACATCTGGCCCACACTGGTGGTCAACCTGGCTCTGCAGTTCGGGCTCGCCGTGCTCGCCGAGGCGGGGCTGTCCTACCTCGGTCTCGGAGCACCACCGCCCAACGCCTCCTGGGGCCGCATGCTCCAGGAGGCCCAGGCCACCTTCACCACGGCGCCGGCCGGCGCGCTCGCGCCCGGCATCCTGCTCGTACTGCTCGTCATCGGTGTGAACCTCATCGCCGACGGCCTGCGCGACACCCTCGACCCGGCCACCCGGCGGAGGCGCACGTGACTCTCCTCGACGTACGCGGACTCACCGTCCGGACCTCCGACGGCCTGACCCTGGTCGACGACCTGTCCTTCACGGTCGCCGGCGGCGAACGCCTCGGCCTCATCGGCGAATCCGGCTCCGGCAAGTCCCTGACGACCCTCGCCGTGCTCGGCCTGCTCCCCGACGGCATGACCGCCACCGGCAGCGTCGAGCTGGCCGGGACGCAGACGGTGGGCGCCCCCGAGAAACGGCTCACCGCCGTCCGAGGCCGCGACGCGGCTGTCGTCTTCCAGGAACCGCTGACCGCACTCGACCCGCTGATGCGGCTCGGACGCCAGATCGCCGAGCCGCTCGCCCGCCGCACCGGCCTCAGGGGCAGGCCCCTGCGCGAGGCCGTGCGGGCCGCCCTCGAACAGGTACGGCTCCCCGAACCCGACCGCATCGCACGGGCCTTCGCCCACGAGATCTCCGGCGGACAGCGCCAGCGCGTCGCCCTCGCGATGGCACTGGCCTGCGAACCGAAGCTGCTCATCGCCGACGAGCCCACCACCGCCCTGGACGTGTCCGTGCAGGCGGAGATGCTGGAACTGATCGACGGCCTGGTCGAGGAACGGGAGATGGCCGTCCTGTTCGTCAGCCACGACCTCGCCGTCGTCGCCAAGGTCACCGACCGGGTGCTCGTCATGAAGGACGGCCAGGCCGTCGAGGAGGGCGCGGTCCACGGCATCGTGAGCGCGCCGCAGGAGGAGTACACCAGGGCCCTGGTCGCCAGCGCCCGGAAACTGGAGTCCGCCCTGGACCTGAGGAGCGCCCGATGACGCCCGTACTGGAGCTCGAGGACGCCGCGGTGCGCTACCGGGGGGCCGCGGCCGACGTGGTGCGCGACGTGTCCCTCTCCGTCGAGGCGGGGGAGAGCCTCGCACTGGTCGGCGAGTCCGGAGCGGGCAAGACGACACTGCTGCGCCTGCTGCTGGGCCTGGCCCGCCCCACCGCCGGAACCGTCCGCTTCGACGGCGCGGACCTGAACCCGCGCGCCCGGGAGCAGATGCGCCGCTTCCGGCGCAGCGTGCAGTGCGTCTTCCAGGACCCGTACTCCTCGCTCGACCCCAGCCGGCGGGTCGGCGCGATCGTCGCGGAACCACTGCGCTCCCTCGGCCTGGACACCCGCTCCTCCGCGGCGCCCAAGGTGGCGGCGGCGCTGGAACGCGTCGGCCTCCAGGCGGACGCCGTCGACCGCTACCCGCACGAGTTCTCCGGCGGACAGCGCCAGCGCATCGCCATCGCCCGCGCCACCGTCTGCGACCCCCGCGTCCTGCTGGCCGACGAGCCGGTCAGCGCGCTGGACGTCACCACCCGGGTGAAGGTCGTCGACCTGCTGGCCGAGCTGAAGCAGGAGCGGGGGCTGACCCTGGTGATGGTCTCGCACGACCTGTCGGTCGTGGCCTCCCTGTGCGAGCGCACCGCCGTGCTGGAACGCGGACGGGTCGTCGAGCAGGGGACCACCGCCCAGGTGCTCGGCGAACCCGGGCACCCCTACACCCGCCGGCTCATCGAGAGCGTGCCGCGACTGCCCGCCTGACGGGGACTCCCTCGCCCGGACGGTCACCGGTGGCGGCCCGGGGCGGCGCCGGGACGACACCGGGCCGGCCGGTACGGGGACCCCCGTACCGGCCGGCCCGGTGTGTCCTCACCGCTGCTCGGCGGCAGCCGTCCGCCTCCGGACGGCGTAGACGATCCCGCCGCCCGCGAGCAGTGCCGCGGCCGAGGCGCCCACCACGGGGAGGGTGGAGTCCGAACCGGTCGCCGCCAGGCCTCCGTCCACCGTCCGCGTGCCGGGACCGCCGTCCGTGGAGCCGCCGGACGTGGACGAGGAGGCCGCCGAGGCGGCGTCCGAACCCCCGGAGGAGCCGCCGGTGGCAGCCGTGCCGCCCGTGGCCGAGGAGCCCGCGGCGGACGACCCGCCCGTGGAGGAGCCGTCCGTGGAGGAGCCGTCCGTGGAGCCGTCCGTCGTGCCGGAACCGGCGTTGACCACGATGTCGGCGGTGTCGTTGGCCGCGTTCCTGTCGAACGGCCTGTCGGTCCCGTCGAACGAGACCTTCCCGGTCGCGCCCTCGACGACCTTGTCGATCCGCAGGACGAAGGGGTACTCCTCGCCGCGCTCCTCGTCCACCCACGACTGCGAAGTCCCGCAGCTGTAGTGGGTCCTGGTGACGGGCGTGCAGAAGTCGTGCGCCTTCACGACCGAGGTGCCCGGCGGGATCCGGACGTCGACGGTCGCGGCGGACCGGCCCGGCTCGCGGTAGACCCAGGCCGGGCCCTCGTTGGCGAACGTCACGGTCGCGGTGACCTCGTCACCGGCCTTGCCCTTGAGCTGGGCGCCGGTCAGCGCGAAGTCGGCCGTGTTCACCGCGGTGACGTCGGAGGAGGCGGAGTCCTCGTCGTGGTCCGCCCGGTCGGCATCCGTCGCCGGGGCCTTCTCGACCAGCTTCAGAGGGGCGCCCGTGCCGGGCACGGGGTCGCTCCCGCCCCCGTCGGACGGTCCGGGCTCCGTGGCCTCGACGGTCATGGACAGGTTGTCGTACAGCGCCCTGTCCAGGGCCTTGAGCCCGAGGGGGTGCTCCGGCACGTAGACGACGCCGGGCTTCAGCGGCTGGTCGACGGCGCACACCGCGAGCTCCCTCGCGGGCGCCTCGTCGTGGGCGGGCTCCTTCGAGTAACGGCAGTTGGAGTACGAGTCGGCCGCCGTGAGGCCCGAGGTGACGGAGTACGTCACCCACACCTTCCCCACGTCGTCGGTGCCCTTGTTCAGCAAGGAGAACGGCACGTCGACACCGCTGCCGGGCCGCACGTCCGTGATCGGCGCCAGGGGGCCGATCCCGAGATCCGGCTCCGCGGCGGAGGCGGGCACGACGGCGATTCCGGTCAGCACGGTGGCGGCGAGTACGCCGACGGCGCCGCGCGCGAGCCGGCGGCCGGGAAGGGGGTGGGTCATAGAGGTTCCTCATGACGTGTGGGGGGACAAGGGCCGTCTCCGAAAGAACACTTACACCAATAGCAGACGCAATCCGCGGCCGAATGGTTGTACCCCGGACGCCCCGATCGCCGGGCCCGACCCATCGCGCCGGGCGGACGGACGGCGTCGTGCAGCCGCCCTCCGCCGCCTTCCCGGGGGCTCGCCCGAGCGGTCAACTCGCCTGTTTCCGCAGCCCGGACGACGTGTGACGATCCCGGGCCCGCCCGGGCGCGGCGGGTGCCGAGCGCGGGAGGAAGGGGGCGCGCCGTACGCACCCGGGTGCGGCCAGGTCCGGCGTCGGAGGGTTGCGAAACGTGAAGTCGCTGTGAACGACGTGCGACCGGCGGTGTGGAGGGCGGGGTGGCCTGGTGAGCGGGCGGCACGTGCCGGATCCGTCGCTCCCGGGGGAAGACGCGTCGATGTCGAACGCCACGGGTGCGGATGATGCCGAGAGCACGGCCCTCCTGCTGAGCACGATGCACCGGCCGCACGGGCAACGGGATGATTTCGGAACAGGTCGCGGCGCTCCGCTCGATGGACGCCGTTCCGGCCCGCGTGGGTGCGCGACGCGCTGACCGTCGTCAGCACTCCGGCAACCTCTCCAGGGAGCGGTCCGCGCCTTCCCGGAGTCCGGAGGGACCACCATGGCCGTGGGGGCCGCGACCGTCCCGGGAGCGGTGACGAGAGGCGCGCCCGCTCACCCGGAGCGCGCTACCTCCGCGGACCACCCGGACCCGGGCGGGAGCCTCCACGGGCTTCCAGGGGGAGGGCGGCCAGTACGTGGGTGTCGAGGAAACCCCGCTCGGAGGCGGGATCGTGGAGCAGCCGGGCCTTCGTGACGAATCCCGCCCCGGCCAGCAGCTCCGTGAACCGGTCCACCGGCCAGCTGTAGGCAGGTGCCACCTTGTGGTCGAAGCGGACCGGCTCGGGCTCCTCGGTGCCGAAGAACGAGACCAGGATCAGGCCCCCCGGCGCCAGGACACGTGCCTGCTCGGCGAGCAGCGCGGGCAGTTCCTCCGGCGGCGTGTGGATCATCGAGTAGTGGGCCAGCAGCCCGCCGAGCGCGCCGTCCCCGAACGGCAGGGACTCCATCCGCGCCTCGTCGAACCGCAGCGCCGGATGCGCCCGCCGGGCATGGCCGATCATGGCCGGGGAGAGGTCGAGCCCGGAGGCGTCGAGCCCCAGGCCGTCGAGCATGGCCGTCAGATGCCCGGGCCCGCATCCGACGTCCGCTGCCCGTGTGTTCCCCGTCGCGCGCACCAGCTCGGCGAAGGTCCCGATCATGGCCCGCGCGAACGGCTGTGTCTCCAGGCGGTCGGCGAACAGCGACGCGTAGAGGTCGACGATCCCGTCGTAGGCCGCCCTGGTCCTGTCCTGATGCTCCACCATGCGGAGAAGCTAACACCCTTGCCACTGAACTCCGTTCGGCGAAACGGTCTGCCCGCACCCGGTGCGCCCGCCGCTCCGGTCCCCGACGCGGGAGTCCGCCCCCACCGGAACGTCCGGACGAAAGCGCGGGCGGTACAAGGGTGCTGAGTGGGAGTCAGGCGAGGGGCGGGTGGACGAGCCTGCCGTGCGCGATGAGTGAGGCGGCCTGCTTGAGGCGGCGGACCCGGATGCTGACCCGGTAGGACTCGATCCCCGAGACCGCCGCCACGCGGGTGGTGAGGTACCGGTAGAAGTCCTCCGCGTCACGGCAGGCGACCACCGCCATGACGTTGTAGTCGCCGCTGGTCGCCCCGGCGAAGGCCACCTCGTCGTGCTGTGCGAGCTCCTCCCCGACCCTCTGCAGTGCGGCGGGCGTCGTCCGCAGCCACAAGGTGGCGTGCAGGTGGAAGCCGAGACGTTCCGGCAGCAGGTCGAGGTCGTAGACGAGGGTGCCCGATGCCTCCAGGGCGTCCAGGCGGCGGGTGACGCGGGCCTGGGACCAGCCGCTGATCTCCGCGAGACGGGTGTGCGTGGTGCGTCCGTCCTCCGCCAGCGCCTGGAGGAGGGGCGCGTCCTCCTCGGTCGGTTTCAGCAGGCTCCCCGGCCGGGCAGCGGGAGGCCGCTGTCCGGCCAGCATGGCCTTCTGCTCATCCGTGAGCGGCTCACCGTAGCCGGCCCAGTCGGCATTGCCCGGCGGCCCGAAGGAGTGCATCAGCAGGTCGATCGTGAGGTCGAGCACGGACGCCGAGCGGGGCAGCCTCCGCAGCAGCAGATCGTCCCGCTCGGCGTTCACGGGGGAACGGATGACGCAGAGGATCTCCGACTCCCCGGAAGCGAGTCCGACGTACGCGATGTCCGGCCGCCGGGTCAGGGCGTCGGCGAGGGGCCCCGCGCGGTCGGGACGGCACCGGATGCGTGCGACCCACTGAGCCTCGCCGTGCACGGCCGCGTCGACCAGCCCGACCACCCGCATCACGCCCTCGCGCCGCAGGGCGTGGTACCGGCGTGCGGCCGTCTGCTCCGACACACCGACGACCTCGCCGATCAGCCGGAAGGGAGCCCGGGGCGCCAGTTGCAGGACCCGGAGGATTTCTCTGCTCACCTGATCCACCATGGGTGGATCCTCTCACCGCAGACGGTGTACCGGCGGAACACACCTGCCCGGGGCCCATGGCGCGGCGCATCTCCGACCCGGGGAGCCGAGGCCGGGTTCCGGGGCGCTCCGGAACCTCTGCCGTCACCCCGGTACCGGCCCTCCGGCCGCTCCGTACGCCTTCCGCGTGGCGCTTTCATCCGGAAACGGCTGACGCGGTGAGGGAATCATGCGCACGCGCGGAAGGGCTGGCAGTTTTCTTCCGTCCGGCTCCCGTGGGTTGGTGTCCGTGCCTCCGTACGGCGATGCTGGGACGCCGCGCCCGGACAGGTCCCCGTCACTCATGGCCCGAGGCGGCCGGAGCGATCAGCCGGAGATCTCGGGGCGTCACCGACGCCGCCCTCGCGAGCACCGGCGTCAGGACACCCGCACGTCCGGCGCTCCGCACCGGCCCCGTACCCGGCCCGGCATCCCTCTGTCGTACTTGAACGCGGCCCGCGAGCCGCGAAGGAGTTGTTCCGTGAACGTCCCGACCACAGGGAACGGACCGGCCGAACGGCGGGTGGTCACCCTCGTCATGGCCTGCCTCGGCGTCTTCGTCGCCTACCTGCCCGTCACCACGGTGTCCGTCAGCCTGCCCGCCATCCAGAGCGCGCTGGGCGCGACCACCGCACAGCTCTCCTGGGTGCAGGACGCGTTCGTCCTCCCCATGGCGGCGTTCATCCTCACCGCCGGTGTCGTCGGCGACGTACACGGCCGTAAGAAGGTCTTCCAGGCCGGCCTCCTCTTCTCCGCGGCCGGTGCGGCCGTCGCCCTCACCGCCGGGTCCGTCGAGGTCCTCTGGGCGGGCCAGGCGCTCGCCGGGCTGGGGGCGGCCGCCCTGCTCCCCACCACCCTGGCCCTGATCAGCCATGTGGTCCCCGACCACCGCGAACGGGGCAAGTTCATCGGCATATGGGCCACGTCCCTGCTGGGCGCCCTGGCCATCGGCCCGCTCATCGCCGGCCCGATCCTCAACCACGCCGAATGGCGCTGGATCTACCTGCCCGTCCTCCCCGTCTCGCTCGTCGCCCTGGCGGTGGCCGGGGCGCTCCTGGGCGACTCGCGAGCGCCGCACGGCCGTCGCCTCGACTGGCCCGGGCAGATCACGGCCACCATCACGGTCACGGCACTCGTCTTCGGCGTCATCGAAGGAGGGGCCGGCTCGTTCGGGGACACGAAGGTCCTGGTCGCCCTGGGGGCCGCCGTCGTCAGCGGAGCGGCCTTCGTCCTCGCCGAACGGCGCAGCGACAGCCCCATGCTGGACCTCTCGCTCTTCCGGAGTCCCGCCTTCACGGCGACGACGATCGTCGCGATGATCACGTTCCTGGCCCTGATCGGCTTCTTCTTCCTCCTCAGCCTCTACTTCGGGATGGTCCAGCAACTGGACACCCTCCAGGCGGGCTTGCGGCTCCTCATGGTCACCGCCGCGGCCATCGTGGCCGGAGGCCCGGTCGGGCGGCTGATGCACCGGTTCTCCCCGCGCGTCATGATCACGACGGGCCTGCTGGTCGTGTCCGCCTCCCTGTTCTCCCTGCTCACCCTGGACGTGGACACCTCGTTCCTCTCCATCGCCTGGCGACTGGCCCTCCTGGGGCTGGGCATGGGCTTCGTCATCACCCCCATGACCGCCACGGCCGTCGCCTCGGTGCCCTGGCAGAAGGCGGGCATGGCCGCCGCGGGCAACAACGCGTTCCGGCAGGTCGGCGGGGCGCTCGGTCCGGCCGTCCTGGGAGCGCTGCTCACGACGCGGGCGCTCGACACGCTGCCGGGACACCTCGACGACGCCGGGGTGGGGGAGTCGGCCCGACGGCAGATCCTGCCCGCGGCCGAGGCGGACGGCCTGGGAGCCGTCGCCCGGCTGCGGCTCGGCGCGGACACCGGGCGTACGTGGGGAGCCGTGAGCGAGTCGTTCCTCGACGGACTGCACCTGTGCCTGGTCGTCGCCGGTTCGCTGACCCTGTTCGCCGCCCTGGTCTGCGTCCTGCTGCTCCGTACCCCGAAGCCGGAGGCCGTGGACGCGACAGCCCCGGGCGCCGGGGGAGTGCCCGGCCCCGGCACCACGGCGGCGGTCCCGTCCGGTGCCCCGGCCGCAGCACCGGAACCCGCCCCCGCTCCCGCCCACAACCACTGAGTCCCCTCGGGGCGTGCGCCGACGGCGGTCGTGCCCGCCCGTGCGGGCCGGGAGGGCCTGCGGCGGGGGCGGCCGTCGGTGGACGTGACGGGCGGACCCGCTCCGCCGCCCTCCGGGTCCAGGGCCCCCGGCGTCGCCGGGGGCCCGCTCGCGCGGGCGGAGCGCCCGTCCGCGCGAGCGCGTCGGGAGACCTCCGGGCAGGCGGACGGTAGGGACCTGACCACCGGTCCGCCGCCCTGCCCACCGGTCCGCTGTCCGGAGCCCCCTTCGGTCCGGCTGGGCGCGGAACCTCGGCGCACCCCCTTGGCACCCCGCATTAATTCATATTTAATAACCGTGGCGTTGTCCCCGGACACCGCCGACCGCCCGCACGCCGCCCGCGCCGCAGCATCCGGAGCCGCCCCATGCCGCCCACCGACCCGCAGAGGCCGCGGGGGACGCGCCGCTTCGAGGGCCGCGCCGTCGTGGTCACGGGAGCGGCCCGGGGCATCGGAGCCGCCACCGCGCGGCGCCTGGCCCAGGAGGGTGCCCGCGTCCTCGTCGCCGACATCGACACGGCGGAGGGCGAGCGCACCGCACGTGCCGTCCGGGACGCAGGGGGAGAGGCGCTCTTCCACCGCACCGACGTGAGCGACGAGGCCGACTGGGCGTCGGCGCTGGACGCCGTGCACGCGGCGTTCGGGCCTGTCTCGGCGTTCGTCTCCCACGCCTACACCGTGCGCGTGGCCCCCGCGCACGACACGACGCTCGACCAGTGGAACCAGCAGCTCGGCACCACCCTGACCGGCGCGTTCCTCGGGTTCCGTGCCTGCGTGGAGGACCTTCGCACCACCCGGGGAAGCGCCGTCCTCATCTCGTCGGTCCACGCCCTCGTCGGACTGCCGGGACGCCCCGCCTACGCCTCGGCGAAAGCCGGACTGACCGGACTGACACGGCAGTTGGCCGTCGAGTACGGGCCCGACGTGCGGGTCAACGCCGTACTGCCGGGCCCCGTGCTCACCCGTGCCTGGGACGCCGTGGGGGAGGAGGACCGGCGGCTGAGCGCCGAGCAGACCGTGGCCGGACGGCTCGGACGTCCCGACGAGGTGGCCGGCGCGACGGCCTTCCTCCTCAGCGAGGACGCCTCCTTCGTCACCGGCGCCTCACTGGTCGTCGACGGCGGATGGAGCGCCTACAAGACCTCTTCCTGAGCCGGGGCCTGCCCGCCCCGCAGCCCGCGCCCGGTGCACCGGGCAGCCCGTATCCGGCCTTCAAAGGAGAAGCATGAAGATCACCCGTGTCGAGACCTTCGCCGTGCCGCCCCGCTGGCTGCTGTGCCGCGTCGAGACGGACGACGGGGTCGTCGGCTGGGGCGAGCCGGTGGTCGAGGGCCGCGCCGCCACCGTCCGTGCCGCCGTGCACGAACTGGCGGAACTCCTGGTCGGGCAGGACCCGCTGCGGATCGAGGACCACTGGCAGACCATGACCAAGGGGTCCTTCTACCGGGGCGGGCCCGTCCTCTCCAGCGCGGTCGCCGGACTCGACCAGGCACTCTGGGACATCGCGGGCAACTTCTACGGCGCCCCCGTGCACCAGCTGCTCGGCGGCCCGGTGCGCGACCGGGTACGGGCCTACACCTGGGTCGGCGGGGACGAGCCCACCCAGATCGCCGAGGCCGTGCGGGAACAGGCCGAAGCCGGCTTCACCGCCGTCAAGATGAACGCCTCCGGGCGGATGAACCGGCTGGCGACCACCCGCGACATCGACGAGGTCGTCTCCCGCGCCGCCGCCGCTCGTGAGGCGCTCGGCGACGACAGGGACTTCGCCGTCGACTTCCACGGGCGGTTCACGGCCGCCAACGCCGCCAAGATCCTGCCGCACCTCGCCCCGTACAACCCGCTGTTCGTCGAGGAGCCGGTGCTGCCCGAGTACACGCACCGGCTGCGCGACCTGGTCACGGGATCGCCCGTACCCCTGGCTACCGGGGAACGGCTCTTCTCGCGCACCGACGTGCTCCCCGCCCTCATGGCCGGGGTGGCGGTCATCCAGCCCGACCTCTCCCACGCGGGAGGCATCTCCGAGGTCCGCCGGATCGCCTCGCTCGCCGAGACCTTCGACGTGCTCCTCGCACCGCACTGCCCGCTGGGACCCGTCTCCCTGGCCGCGAGCCTCCAGGTCGCCTTCTGCACACCGAACTTCCTGATCCAGGAACAGAGCATCGGCATCCACTACAACGTCGGCGCCGGACCGCTGGACTACCTGGCCGACCCGGCACCGCTGGACTTCCACGAAGGACACTTCGTGCGGAGCACGGCACCCGGCCTCGGCATCGAGGTGGACGAACGCGCGGTACGCGCCGCCGACGACACCGCCGAGGACTGGCACAACCCGGTCTGGCGCCACCCCGACGGATCCTTCGCCGAGTGGTGACCCCGGCCCCGGCCGGCCGGCCCCGTACCGCCCGCCGCGCCCCGGGAGACCTCCCCGGCGGCAGGCCCCGCCCCACCAACCCACCGGACGTGAACGACATGCTCTCCCTGCCCCCTCCGGACGACGACACCTTCCAGGCGCTGCTGCGGCGTACCCGACTGGCCGCCATCGTGCGCGGACCCGACCCCGACGCCGCGCTGCGCACGGTCCTGACGCTCGCGGAGGAGGGCGTGGCCCTCGTGGAGGTCTCCCTCAACACCGCCGACGCGTTCGGAGTCATACGCCGCGCCGCCGCGGAGGCGGGGCCCGGAACCGTCATCGGCGCGGGCACCGTGCTGACCGAGGACGATGTCGCCCGCGCCCGCGAAGCCGGGGCCGGCTGGATCGTGACCCCCGCACTCACCGAAGCCGTCGCCGCGTCGGTCCGGGCCGGTCTCCCGGTCCTGGCCGGCGCACTGACCCCGACGGAGGCCGTCGCCGCCCGCCGCGCCGGCGCCGACGCCGTCAAGCTGTTCCCGGCCTCGCTCGGCGGCCCGGCCTACCTCAAGGCCCTGCGCGACCCCTTCCCCGAGACGCCGTTCGTGCCGGTCGGCGGCGTGGACCTGGCGGGCGCGGAACAGTACCTGGCCCACGGTGCGGTCGCGGTCGGCGTCGGGTCCCCCCTGGCCGGCGACGCCGTGCGCGGCGGCGACCTGACCGCCCTGCGCGCACGCGCCCGCCGTTTCGTCGCACTCTGTTCCGGCGGCGCGCGGGAGGAGGCGTGAGCGCCGCCGCAGGGCGGCCGCCCGCACCCCTGGACGTACTGACGTTCGGCGAGACCATGCTCGCCGCCCAGCTCCCCGGCACCCTCGCGGTCGGCGCCCAGGCCCGGACCACCGTCGCCGGCGCCGAGTCGAACGTCGCCATCGGGCTGGCACGGCTGGGGCACCGCGCCGGCTGGGCGGGTCTCGTCGGCGACGACGAGCCCGGCCGCCTCGTCCTGCGCACCCTGCGCGGGGAAGGCGTCGACACCACCCACGCCGGCACCCACCCGGCCGCGCCCACCGGGGCGATGCTCCGCGAGCAGCGCGTCGCCGACCTCGTACGGGTCCACTACTGGCGCAGCCGCTCCGCCGCCTCGCTGCTCACCCCCGCCGACATCGCGCCCGCCCTCGGCGACGGCGCCCGGGTGCTCCACCTGACCGGCATCACCTGCGCCCTCGGCCCCGGCCCCCTGGAGGCGGTCCGTGCGGCGGCCGCCCACGCGCACGGGCGGGGCTGGACCGTCACCCTGGACGTGAACCACCGCAACCGGCTCTGGACGGCGGAGGAGGCGGGCAGAGCCCTTCGGCCCCTGCTGCCCCACCTCACCGTCCTGATCGCCTCGGACGACGAACTCCCCGTGGTCACCGACGCGTTCACCGGCACGGCCGACGGTGAGGAACGAGCCGTCGAGGCGCTGCTGGACACCGGGGTGCGGGAGGTGGTCGTCAAACGCGGGGGCCAGGGAGCCGCGTTCCGCGACCGGCACGGCGCCCGTCACTCCGTGGAGGCGCTGCGGGTGCCCGTACGCGACACCGTGGGGGCCGGTGACGCGTTCTGCGCCGGATACCTCTCCGGTCTGCTCGACGGCCTCCCGCCCGCGGGGCGTCTCGCCCGCGCGAACACGCTGGGCGCGTTCGCCGTGGCCTCGGACGGCGACTGGGAAGGGCTGCCGCGCCGCGACGAACTCGGCCTGCTCGCAGCCGCACCCGGCACCGCGATCCGCTGACCCGTACCCGACCGGCGAAGGCCCGGACCACCCAACGGTTCCGCCCGGCGGCACACCTGCCCGTCATCAATTGTCCCGGTGCTTCAATGATGCCGTCGCGCACAGCGCTCACCGGGCCCGCGCGGCTTCACCAGGACGAGGAGGCGGGCCATGGCGGCCTACGTCGGCAGGGGCATCCACGGTCAGGTCGTGGAGGCCCTCGGGTACCGGATCGTCTCGGGACGGATCGCGCAGGGGGACACCATCGACGTGCGGTCCGTCGCCGAGGAGATGGACATCAGCCTCACCGTGATGCGGGAGTCGCTGAAGGTCCTCGCCGGCAAGGGGCTCATCGACTCCCGCCAGAAGCGCGGCACCTTCGTCCAGCCGGACGGCCGGTGGAACCTCCTCGACGCCGACGTCATCCGCTGGCGGCTGGCGAGCGGCAACGGTGCGAAGCTGCTCGGTGACCTCGCCGAAGTACGCGCCATCGTGGAGCCTGCCGTGGCCCGGCACGCCGCGGGGCGCAGGAGCGAGCGGGATCTCGAAGCGCTGGAGGAGGCGCTGGCGGCCATGGGCCGGGCGCGGGGCGACGCCGACGCGGCGGCCACCGCCGACACCGCCTTCCACCGGGCGCTCTTCGTGGCGACCGGGAACGACCTGCTGGCCCGGTTCGACCTGCTGCTGGAGCCCGGGCTCCGGGAGCGCGACCGTCTCGTGCACGCGCACCGGCAGGACGACGACCCGGTGCCCAGCCACCTCGCCGTTCTGGACGCCGTACGCGACGGTGACGCGGATCGCGCCCACACCGCGATGACGGAACTCCTCAGCAAGGCGGCCGCCGACGCGGAGACCGTCACCCGGGGCTGACCGGCCGGGCGCCGAACACCCCTGCCCCGCACCGCCGTCACGCCGGTCTCCCGCGTTCCCGGTCTCCCGCCGGTGCCCCGGCTCGGACCTTGCGCGCCCCGTTCAGGCGGGGCGTACGGCGACGCGGTGGACGGGGACCAGGTGTGCCGAGTGCAGGGCGGCCGTCCGGCGGGCCGCGTCGAGACCGCTGCGGGCCGAGGCGCCGACGTACACCTCGCTGTCGTGGGACAGGGGGAGCAGGCGGATCTCGACGCCGTGCTCGACGGCCTCCCCGGCGAACCGGCGCAGGCCGATCTCCCAGTCCGGGCCGTACCAGAAGTGGTCGGCGACGAGCCGGCCCCCGATGTACGCGCGGCCCGTGTCGCCCGTGAGGGAGAGCCTCAGCAGCACCTCGCCGTCACCGTCGAAGGCGTCACGGGGCACGGAGATCCGGTAGACGCTCGCCGCGTCGTAGTCCTCGTCCAGGGGCGCGGAGGCGCGGCCGTGCGGGCCGCCGGTCCTCGCGGGCGGGGCGGCGGACCCGGCCCGCACACAGGTGACCACGGGTTCGTGCCTCTGCCGCGGGAGGGCGAGGGGCCACCGGGTGAAGGCGCCGTCGGGGCCGGGGGCGCCGAGCCCCGGCCCGGAGAGTGCCGGGGGAGCGGGCAGCAGGGCGAACGAGGCGGCTGCGGAGGCGGTGTGCAGGCGCAGTTCGGGACCGTCGGCGAGGACGAGGTCCTCGCACAGCACGAGGCGGTCCTCGCCCCAGATCCGGACCCGGTTCACCGACCGCGCACCGTCCTCGTCGAGCACGAGCACGCGCACGGGCCCGGCCGGACCGTGGACGGTCAGCACGGCGTCCGTCCCCGGCTCGTGGACGGTCACCAGCGTGGCGTCCGCGCCCGCCGCCACCTCGGCCGGGCCCTCGACGCGCAGCCCGGCGGGCAGGGCGAGGCTCACGGCGATCCCGGCGGTGGCGGCGAGCACGGTCAGGGGGGTGCCGCCGACGTGGAGCCGGGTGACGGGCTGGGCCGTCGCCCACTCCAGACGTACACCGCCGCCCAGGTCGTACCCGATCGGCCAGACGAAGTGCGCACCGGAGGGAACGGCCACCGGCCGCCCGGGGAGGGTCACGGTGCGCCCGCCGTCCGTCCGGATCCGGAAGCGGACCCGCTCGTGCCGGGGCAACGGCTCATGGGGCTGGTGGTTGTTGACGAACAGGAAGCCGTGTTCGCCGTCCGAGCGGACCGCCCAGCGCAGCGTCGTCCGGTCGTCCAGGCCGTCGGGTCCCGCCTCGGGCAGCACCGACGGCATCGAGGCCAGGGCGGCGCCGGAGTCCCGCAGGAAGAGGTGCTGGAGCCGCAGCCGGTGGAACGACGGCCGCACCTGCCCGTACTCGCCCAGAGGGGCCTGGAAGTCGTAGGAGACCCGCGGCAGGTCGTTGGGGTAACCCGTCGCGTGGGACTCCTGGTTGGGGACCGTGTGGTCCAGGCGCTGGGAGCCGCCGTGGTACAGGTAGTAGCCCTGCCACACGGAGCCGCTGCCCAGTTTCGACAGGGCCAGCGAGGTGATGTCCTCGGCCGGCACGAGCGGGCGCCGGTGGTAGGCGACGGCCATGCCGCCGCCCAGCTCGCAGGTGGCGTACGGGTAGCGGCTGTCGTCGGGGCCCGTACCGGTGGGCGCGTGGTTCCTGAGGTCGGCGCCGATGGCGTGGTCGTCGCGGATGGGCGTGAAGAAGTAGTGGCGGCGCATGCCACGCGCCCAGCCCGGGTGGGCGTCCTCCCAGAAGGCCTCCGGGTAGCCGCCGTACAGCGGCAGCAGCACGTCCTCGGGGAGCCGGGCGGCCCCCCAGCCGGTCGCCGTCCACAGCGGTGCCCGGATGCCCGCGTCCTCCGCGGTGCGCCGCAGCGTCGCGAGGTGGTCCGGCCGGTCGTACAGCTCGTTCTCCACCTGGACGGCGACGACCGGGCCGCCGTCCTCGTGGGCGAGCCCGCGCAGTTCGTGCGCGATCCCGGCGAAGTGGGCCCGGACGAGCGCGAGATACGCCGGGTCGTCGGTGCGCGGCACGCAGCCGGCGTCCTGGAGCCAGTCGGGGAAGCCGCCGTTGCGGCACTCGCCGTGCGACCACGGGCCGATGCGCACCGCCACGGCCAGCCCGAGGTCCGCGCACAGCCGGACGAAACGGCGTACGTCGAGGTTCCCGTCGAAACGCGGGGTGCCGCGCCGGTCCTCGTGCTGGTTCCAGAAGAGGTACGTCGCCACCAGGTCGATCCCGCCCGCGCGCATCTTCAGCAGTTCCTCGCGCCACTCGGCGGCCGGACACCGGCTGAAGTGGAACTCGCCCATGGCGGGGATCCACGCCCCGGCGCCCCGGAGGATCCGCCGGCTGTCGACCGACACGGGGTCCGGAACCCCTGGGGGGCTTCCCATCGGCAGGTGCCCGGAAAGCGGTGCGGACGGCTTCTGCACGTGCAGCGACAGCATGACGGGCGGCTCCTGAGGGAGGCTCGGTGAACTCGTGTCATGGTCTGCGCGCGTCACCACCCTGTCAAGAAGTATTCATAATTAATGAACAAGGTCCGGCTCCGGCCGGACGCCCCGCGCGACGCCCCCGTCGCCGTGAGCGGCGCCCGCGGTCTCCTGTGATCACGGAACACAGGGCCGATCGGGTGAAGTTGGGTGAATGTGTCGGGCACGTGCCGTTTCCCCCTTCGCACAAAGGCGGTTGGGCATGTCGGAAGACCGACCGGGGGGACACGCGGGCGACTCCACACGTTCCACGGTTCCCCGTCAGGGCGACCGGATCTTCACCCACCGAACCCTGGAGTTGCTGAAAAGTGCGCGTCGCTCTCACCGGGGCCACCGGGTTCCTAGGACTGCGTCTCGTCCGTGAACTGCTGTGTGTACACGACTCGTTGACTATCCTCGCGCACGCCGGCTCGGGCTGCGCGCTGGGGCGGATCACGCGCTTCATGGAGCTGAGCGGTGCGCCCGACGCGCTGGTCGAGGCGCTCCCCGGCCGGCTTCACGTCGTGGAGACCGACCTGAGCCGCCCGTTGCTGGGGCTGGCCCCCGCCGAGTACCGGCGGCTGGCGGACGAGCTGGACGTGATCTGGCACAGCGCCGGGAACATCAACCTGGACGACGACCTGGCGAGCCTCCGCCGCACGAACGTCGACGGCACCCGGCACGTGCTGGAGCTGGCCGCCGCGGGGGCCGGCCGGCCCCTCGTCCACCACATCGGCACCGCCTTCGTCGGCGGGGCGCGCCGTGACGGCGTCGTCTACGAGGACGAACTGGACGACCGCCACGGCTTCGAGAACAACTACGAGCGGTCCAAGTACGAAGCCGAGGTGCTGGTGCGCGACTGGTCGCGGCGCCATGGGCGGCCCGTCGTCGTCATGCGGCCGAGCGTCCTGGTCACGGACATGCCGCCGCACCCCGAACTCCCTCCGCATCCGCTGCGGTTCCTCGCCCGGATCGTGGAGGCGTCCCTGCCCGGCGGTGGTTCCGCCGAAGGCGAGCCGCCCCCGGAACACCGCCCGGTGGTCCGGCTGGCGGGCCATCCCCTCGGGCATCTCAACCTGATGCCGGTGGAGCACGCCGCCGCCGTCATGGTCCGGCTGGCGGGCCTGCCGCCCTCGGGAGGGGCCGACGTCTACCACGTCGTCCACGACCACGACGTCGCGAGCACCGTCCTCACCGCCCTGGTCGAGCGGATCGCACCGGTGCGGGTCCGGCTCGTCGACAGCAGGCCGGACGACCCCGCCCCGCTGGAAGCGGCCGTGGACCTCTACCCCGGGTTCACGCCGTACCTCAGCCACCGCCGCCGCTTCGACGACACCCGGGTACGGAGCCTGCTCGGCCCGCTCCCGTCCGGAATCCGCGTCGGTCTCGACTACCTCGTCGACGGCGTCGCCCCCCGCACCGCGTCCACGACCGGAGCACCCTGACCCGCGCCGCACCGGGGCCGTCCCGCCTCACGGCACGCCGTTCGCCACCTACGCCCGATGGGAAACCGACCTTGTCCGTCCTGGCATGTCCTGAGGGGACCGCGGCCACCGCTCCGGTCTTCGCACCGGAGCAGATCGCGGCCTGCGTACGGCAGGTGCGGCGCCACGCCCACATCGTCGCCGGCCCCACCGGACGCGAGCTCGGCCTGGTGATGGGCCCCAGGCCCCCGGGCGACGTCGTCGGAACCCTCCCCCCGCTGTACCCCGAGTGGCTGGGAGGGCGGACCTTCTGCGAGGCGCACGGTGTCCGGTTCCCCTACGTCGCGGGGGAGATGGCCAACGGCATCGCCACCACGCGCATGGTCGCGGCGATGGCACGGGCCGAGATGCTCGGGTTCTTCGGTGCCGGCGGCCTCGGCTTCGCCGAGGTCGAGCGAGCCGTCCGTGAGCTGGCCTCGGAGCTCGCCGGCCTGTCCAACTGGGGTGTGAACCTGATCCACTCGCCGAACGAGCCGGCCCTGGAGTTCAGGGTCGCCAAGCTGCTCCTGCGCCACGCCGTCCCCTGCGTCTCGGTGTCGGCGTACATGGAACTCACCCCGGCCGTGGTGCTCTGCTCGGCGGCGGGCCTGCGACGCGGACCGGACGGGCAGGTCGTGCGGCGTACCCGGATCCTCGCCAAGGTCTCCCGGCCGGAGGTCGCGGCCCGCTTCCTCTCCCCGGCGCCGCCCGAACTGCTGCGCCCCCTGGTCGGGAGCGGAGAGCTCACCGCGGAGGAGGCCGAGCTCGCCGCGCTGGTGCCCGTCGCCGAGGACCTCACGGTGGAGTCCGACAGCGGAGGCCACACCGACAACCGGCCCCTCGGCGTCCTGCTGCCGAGGATCATGCTCCTGCGCGAGGAGACCGTACGCCGCCACGGGTACACACGGGAGGTCCGGGTCGGCGCGGCCGGCGGACTGGGCACGCCGGACGGGGTCGCCGCCGCGTTCGCGCTCGGCGCGGCCTACGTGGTGACGGGGTCGGTCAACCAGACGGCCGTGGAGGCCGGCATCTCCGACGACGCGAAGGCGATGCTGGCCGACGCCGACATCGCCGACGTGATCATGGCCCCGGCCGCCGACATGTTCGAGGCCGGCGTCACGCTCCAGGTGCTGCGCCGGGGCACGATGTTCGCCCAGCGGGCCGGCCGCCTCTACGCGGCGTACCAGGCGCACCCTTCCCTGGAGGAACTGCCGGAGCGGCTGCGCGCCACGCTCGAACGGGACGTGTTCAGAGCCCCGTTGGACGAGGTGTGGGCGTGGACGCGGCGCTTCTGGGAGCAGCGCGACCCGGCGGAGGCGGACCGCGCGGACAGGGATCCGCGGCACCGGATGGCACTGGTCTTCCGCTGGTACCTGGGGAACTCCAGCCGCTGGGCGATCGAAGGCGACACCGCCCGCCGCGGCGACTACCAGATCTGGTGCGGCCCGGCGATGGGCGCCTTCAACCGGTGGACCGAAGGCAGCCCGCTGGCGGACCCGGCCGAGCGCACCGTGGTGCAGATCGCGCTCAACCTGCTCGAAGGCGCGGCCGTGGCCACCCGCGCGCACCAGCTGCGCGGCTTCGGCGTACCGGTGCCGTCCCGGGCGTCCGCCTTCACCCCGTGCCTCCTCGCCTGACCGCGCTCCCCGCGCCCGCCCCGAACAGCAAGGAAGTGGAGAGCATGTCCGCCTCTCGCCCCCGACAGGTCCCGATCGCCGTGGTCGGCATCGGCGCCCTCATGCCCGGCGAGCAGGGAGCCGACGGCTTCTGGCGCACGGTCGTGAACGGCCGTGACCTGATCGCCGACGTCCCCGCCACCCGCTGGCTGGTCGAGGACTACTACGACCCCGACCCCACCGCGCCGGACAAGACCTACGCCCGCCGGGGGGCCTTCCTGTCCGACACCGGCTTCGACCCGATGGCCTTCGGTATCCCGCCGAACACCCTCAGCGCCACCGACACCGTGCAGCTGCTCGCCCTCACCGTCGCGGAGCAGGTCCTCACCGGCATCGGCGGCCTCCGCGGGACGGACCGCGACCGCGTCTCCGTCATCCTCGGGGCGGGCGCCACGGAACTCTTCACGCACATGACCGCACGGATCCAGCGCCCGGTCTGGCTCAAGGCCCTGCGGGAGAACGGGATTCCCGAGGACGAGGCGCAGGCGGTCTGCGACAGCATCACCGGCCACTACGCCCCGTGGCAGGAGTCGACCTTCCCCGGGATGCTCGGCAACGTCATCGCGGGCCGGATCGCCAACAGGTTCGACCTGCACGGCACCAACCACATCACGGACGCGGCGTGCGCGAGCTCCTTCGCGGCCCTCTCGACGGCGGTCGCCGAACTCTCCCTCGGCCGGGCCGACCTGGTGATCAGCGGAGGCGTCGACGCCTCCAACGACGCCGGCACCTTCATGTGCTTCTCCAAGACCCCCGCCCTCTCGCCCACCGGCGACTGCCGCCCCTTCTCCGACGCGGCCGACGGCACGATGCTCGGCGAGGGCATCGCCATGTACGCGCTGAAACGGCTCGCCGACGCGGAGCGCGCCGGAGACCACGTCCACGCCGTCGTCCGAGGGATCGGGACCTCGTCGGACGGCAGGAGCGGCGCGATCTACGCACCCGTGCCCGAAGGCCAGGCGCGGGCCCTGCGACGCACCTACGAGGACGCCGGCTACGGACCGGAGACCGTCGAACTGGTCGAGGCGCACGGCACCGGGACGAACGCGGGGGACGCCGCGGAGTTCGCCGCGCTGCGCCGGGTGTACGAGGAGTCCGGCCGCGAGGACGGCCGGTGGTGCGCCATCGGGTCGGTCAAGTCGCAGGTGGGGCACACCAAGTGCGCGGCGGGTGCCGTCGGTTTCCTCAAGAGCGTCCTCGCCCTGAACCACAAGGTCCTCCCGCCGATGATCAAGGTGGACCGGCCCGATCCCGCGATGAGGATCGACGACAGCCCGTTCTACCTGAACACCCGGACGCGCCCATGGGTGCGCTCCGCGGACCGGCCCCGCCGGGCGGCGGTCTCCAGCTTCGGCTTCGGGGGCAGCAACTTCCACGTCACCCTGGAGGAGTACACACCCGCCCCCGGCTCCGGCGCGCACGGGGCACGGCGTACCAGGACCGCCCCCACCGAACTGGTGCTCCTCGGCGCCCCGTCGGCCGACGCCCTCCTGGAACGGAGCATCGACACCGGCCGCCCGCTCCCCGAGATCGCACGGGAGAGCCAGCGGGACTTCCGGGAGACCGACTCCGTACGCCTCGCGGTGGTGGCCGCGCACCACGACGACCTGTCGGACAAGCTCGCCCGGGCCTTCGCGCTGATCCGACGGAACCCGGACGCGGAGTTCTCCACCCCCGCCGGCGTCCACTACGCGACCGGCGCGGCCCGCGTCGGCAGGATCGCGTTCCTCTTCCCGGGACAGGGCTCCCAGTACGTCGGCATGGGCGCCGACGTGGCCATGTTCTCCCCGGCGGCCCAGGCGGTGTGGGACCGGCTGGCGACCACCGAACTCGACGGCCGGGAGCTGCACCGCGTGGTGTTCCCGCCGCCGGCCTTCGGCGACGCGGAACGGGCCGGCCAGCAGGACCTCCTCACCGCGACCGAGTGGGCGCAGCCCGCGCTGGCGGTGCACAGTCTCGCCCTCCTCGAGGTGCTGCGCGGTCTCGGCCTGCGGCCGGACTGCGTCGCCGGGCACAGTTTCGGCGAACTGGTGGCGCTGCACGCGGCGGGCGCCCTGGAGGCGGAGCCGCTGGTGGGCCTCGCCCGCCGGCGCGGCGAGCTGATGCGGGAGGCGGCGGCCACACCGGGGGCCATGCTGGCCGTGGCCGCGGGGCGCACCCGCACCGAGGAGGCCGTCGCCGCCTGCGGCGCCCGGGACGTCTGGACGGCCAACCACAACGCCCCCGCGCAGACCGTGCTCTCCGGCACCCCGGAGGCGATCGAGGCCGTCGAGCGGAAGCTCGCCGCCGAGGGGATCACCACGCGACGGCTTCAGGCCGCGACGGCGTTCCACAGCCCGGTGGTCGCCCCGGCGAGCGAACCGCTCCGCACCTACCTGGCCGGGATCCCGGTCGGTGAGCCCCTGCTCGACGTCTACGGGAACGCCGACGCCGAGGTGTACCCGTCCGCCCCCGGCGAGATCCGCCGCCGGATCGCCGAACACCTCGCCTCACCCGTGCTGTTCAGCGACGGGATCGAGGCGATGTACGCCGCGGGAGTGCGGACGTTCGTCGAGGTGGGCGCCGGGGACACGCTCACCGGACTCGTCCCCCGGATCCTCGGCGACCGCGACCACCTGGCGGTCGGCCTGGACCGCAGGGGACGTGACGGAGTCACCTCCCTCCAGGACGCCCTCGCCCGGCTCGCCGTGCGGGGCGTCGCACTTGACCACGACGACCTGTGGGCGCCCTACGGGCCGCCCGCGGCAGCAGCCGAGGAGCACACGCCCAGAATGACCGTGCAGATCAACGGCAGGAACCAGGGCCGGGTCTACCCGCCCGCCGGAGGAGCCGAGGCGCTGCCCGCGCCGAACCCGCCCCGCCGGACCGACGCTCCGCCGCCCGCCGTGCAGCTTCCCGCCCAGGCCCCCGCCCTCGCGCCCCCGTCTCCCGTCCCGGCACCGGCCGTCGCGTCTCCGCCACCCGCCCCGGCCCCCGCCGTGCCCGCCCCGGCCGTCGCGTATCCCGTGTCGTCCGCGACGGGGGCGAACGCCGACTGGTTCGCCGTGGTCGACACCGTGCAGCGCTCCACGGCACAGGCCCATGAGGCATGCCAACGCATGCTGGTCGAGAGCCACATGGCGTTCCTCCAGATGACGGAGACGACCCTCGGCGCGATGCTGGGCGTGCAGGGCGGTCCGCCCGCGACCACCCCGGCGCCGTTCCCGGCCCCCGCCCTGCCCGCCGCGCCGTCGGTCCTGCCCACCGTGCCCGGGGCCGCGGCTCCCGCCGTGGCGGCCGTGCCTGCCGTGCCTGCCGTACCGCCGGTGACCGCCGCGCCCGTGGTGCTTGCCGAGCCGCCGCCCCCTGCCGTCCCCGCCTCGCCGCAGGCCCCCGCCGTCCCCGTCCCGCCGGTGGCGCAGGACCTGTCCGCGGAGGCGTTCGAGGAGTTGCTGCTGTCCGTGGTGGCGGAGCGGACGGGGTACCCCGTAGCGATGCTGAACGTGGACATGGAGCTGGAGTCGGACCTGGGCGTGGACTCGATCAAGCGGGTGGAGATCCTTTCCGCCATGCGGGAGCGGGCCGGTGACCACGGGGACGGGCAGGTGGGGGAGCTCCTGAAGCTCCGTACCCTGCGGCAGATCGTCGAGGCGTTCACCGCCACCGCCACCACCGCCCCCGCCGCCACAGCCCCCGCCGCCACAGCCCCCGCCGCCACAGCCCCCGCCGCCACAGCCCCCGCAGCCACCTCCGTCGTCGGTCCTCCCGCCGCGCCCGCCGTGGACCAGCAGATCCCCGCGCCCCGGCACGAGCCCGACGGAACGGCCGGGCTCAGCAGGCTCGCCGTCCGTGCGGCCGTCACCCCCGCGCCCGGGCTGACGCTGGCCGGACTCGGCGACGGGCCCGTCGCGGTGACCGAGGACGGCCTCGGGGTCGCGGAGGCCGTCGCGGCCCGGCTGACCGACCAGGGCTTCCCGGCGACCGTCGTGACAGCCGTGCCCCCGGACGCGAAGGCCGTCGTGCACCTCGGCGGCCTCGCCGCGGCCGGTTCGCCCGAGGACGCGCTGGAACTCCAGCGCGGAGTCTTCGAGGCGGCGAGGTCGGTGGCCCCGCGCTTCACCACCGAGGGCGGGGTGTTCGTCACCGTGCAGGACACCGGCGGCGACTTCGGCCTCCGGGGCGGCCTGCCGGAGCGGGCCTGCCTCGGAGGCATCGCCGCGCTCGCCAGGACCGCGGCCAAGGAGTGGCCCGCCGCCACGGTCAAGGCGATCGACTGCGAGCGGGCCGGCCGGGACGCGGACGCGGTCGCCGGAGCGATCGTCGCGGAACTCCTCGACGGCGGACCGGCGGCGGAGGTGGGCCTGCGCGCGAACGGAACCCGCACCGTACCGGTCCTGGTCCCGGCGCCGGCCGAGCCCGGCCCGGCCCCGGCGATCGGTCCTGACTCCGTCGTCGTGGCCACCGGGGGAGCCCGAGGGGTGACCGCCGCTGCCCTGCTGGACCTGGCGAGGGCCCACCGGCCCCGCATCGTGCTCCTCGGCCGCACCGAGCCGGCCGGTGAACCGCAGGGCCTGTCGGCGGCGACCGACGAGGCCGCACTCACCCGGGCACTCGCCGAACGCTCCGGAGCGCCCACCCCGGGGGCGATCGGCGCCGAGGCCCGGCGGATCCTGGCGGCCCGTGAGGTCCGCTCCACGGTGGCGGCCCTCGAAGAGGCCGGCTCCACGGTCCGCTACGTCCCGGTGGACGTCCGCGACGGCGCGGCGGTGCGCGCCGCGCTGGAAGAGGTACGCCGCGACTGGGGGCCGGTCACCGGCATCGTGCACGGGGCCGGGGTGCTGGCGGACAAGCTGATCGCCGAGAAGACCGACGAGCGGTACGCACAGGTCCTGGCCACCAAGGTGGGAGGCGTCCGCGCGCTGCTCGCGGCAACCGAGGACGATCCGCTCGACACGGTCGTCCTGTTCTCCTCCGTCGCCGCGGTCTTCGGCAACGCGGGGCAGAGCGACTACGCCATGGCCAACGAGGTGCTCAACCACGTGGCCTCCGCCGAGCGCGCCCGGCGGCCCGGCTGCCTGGTGCGGTCCATCGCCTGGGGCCCGTGGGACGGAGGCATGGTCACCCCCGCCCTGGCCGCGCACTTCGGCCGGTCCGGAGTGCCGCTCATCCCCGGCGGACAGGGTGCCGCCGCCTTCACCGCCGAGCTGAGCGCGCCGGGCGCCGACACCCGGGTGGTCATCGCGGCCGGGGATGCCCCCGGCCCCGTCAGGGCGGCCGCCGAGCCCGCCCCGGCGCAGGTGCGCATCGACGCGCACACCCACCCCTACCTCGCCGACCACGCCGTCGCCGGGGTTCCCGTCCTGCCCGTGGCGCTCGCCCTGGACCGGTTCGCCGGTGCTGCGGCGGCCTGGCGGCCGGACGCCGGCCACCTCGTGCTGAAGGACCTCCGTGTCTTCAGCAAGGTCGCCCTGCCGCACCTGGAAGGCGAGGGCCACCGGCTCGGCCTGACCGGCCGCCGGGCGGCGACCGGCTCCCCCTCGGCCCTCGAAGCCGAACTGGCCGGGGAGAACGGCGCACCGCACTTCCGGGCCCAGCTGGAGTTCCAGGAGACCCCGCCGGCGCCGCAGGACTGGGAGACCCCTCAGGGACTCACCCCGCCGACGGCCACCGGCGTCTACGACGGCCGGGTGCTGTTCCACGGCCCGCGCTTCCACGCCCTGCGCTCCGTCCAGGGTGTCGGCGAGGACGGAGCCGAGGCGACGGTGACCGGACTGACCGGACTCGGCTGGGGCGGTGACCACTGGCAGCTCGACGCGGCGGCCACCGACGGCGCGCTGCAACTCGCCCTGCTGTGGGCGGACAAGGCGCTCGGTGCCGCGACCCTGCCGATGGCGGTCGCGGAGTGCCGGGTGCACCGGCGCGGCCCCGTCCCGGACACCGTGCGCTGCGTGGTCCGGGGCAGGAAGGTCCACGACACCGGAGCGCGCTGCGACGCGGCGCTCCTCGGCCCGGACGGGTCCCCCTGGGTCGAACTGCTCGGCGTGGAACTCGTACGGCGTCCCTCCTGACCCGTATCCCCCGGATTCGTCCTCGTACGTGAAATGAGACCCGGTATGGGATTCGACCCGATCGCCGTCGTCGGCCGGGGGTGCGTCTTCCCCGACGCGCTCGACCCCGACACCTTCTGGGACAACATCGCCGCCCGCAGGTGCAGCATCTCGCCCGTCCCGGACGGCAGATGGCGACTGCCCCGACGGTGGGCCATGGGCACCGTCGAGGACCACCTCGACCGCACCTGGACCGACGCCGGCGGCTACGTCCGCGACTTCACCACGGCGTTCGACCCGACCGGGTACCTCGTGCCCCCCGAGGAGATCCTCGGCCTGGACCAGCTGTTCCACTGGGTGCTGTACGGCGCCCGGCAGGCGCTGCGCGAGGCCGGCCAGGAGGGGCCTTCGGCCCGCGCGGGCCTGGTCCTGGGGAACCTCTCGTACCCCACGAGCACCGGAACGGCCTTCGCCGAGCACGTATGGCTGTCCGGGGCAGCCCCGTCCCTGCTGCGTGGGGCGGCACGGACCGGGCCCGACCCCCGCAACCGCTTCTCCTCCGGGCTGCCCGCGCACTTCGCGGCCAGGGCGCTCGGGCTGGGGGCGGGAGCCTACGCGCTGGACGCCGCCTGCGCCTCGTCCCTGTACGCGGTCAAGCTGGCCTGCGACCGCCTGCACGACGGGACCGCCGACCTCATGGTGGCCGGTGCGGTCAACCGGGCCGACAACCTCTTCCTCCACGTGGGGTTCTGCGGCCTGTCCGCCGTCAGCCGCACCAGCCGCAGCCGGCCCTTCCACCGGGACGCCGACGGGCTGCTCCCCGGCGAGGGCGCCGGGTTCGTCGCCCTGATGCGCCTGCGCGACGCCCTCGCCCAGGGCTCGCCCGTCCTGGGGGTCGTCCGGGGGATCGGGCTGTCCAACGACGGGCGCGGCGGTGGACTGCTCAGCCCGGCCCGGGAGGGGCAGGAACGGGCGATGCGCCTGGCGTACGCCATGTCGGGTGTCGCACCGGGGAGCGTCTCGCTCGTGGAATGCCACGCGACGGGCACCCCCGTCGGTGACGTGGAGGAGGTCCGCAGCATGGCGCGGGTCTTCGCCGGCAGCCCCGACGTGCCCATCGGTTCGGTGAAGTCCAACGTCGGGCACCTGCTGGCCTCCGCCGGCGCGGGGGGACTGCTCAAGGTGCTCGGCGCGATGCGCGCCGGAGTCCGCCCCGCCACGCTCGCCGCCGAGGAGCCGCTGGCCGAACTGCGCGGCACACGGCTGCGGGTGCTGAGCGAGGCCGAGCCGTGGCCGGGCCTGCGCCGGGCCGCCGTCAGCGCCTTCGGGTTCGGCGGCACCAACGCCCATCTGGTCGTCGACGCCTGGGACGGCACCGACGGCGCCGGGGCGGTGGCGCCCCGCAGGCGTCGCCCGCCGGCCGAGCCGGTGGCGGTCGTGGCCCTCGCCGTCCGGGCCGGAGAGGGCGCGGGCACCGGGGACTTCCACCGCGCGGTGCTCGACGGCCGTCCGTCCGGCCCGGCCTCGACGGTCGACGTGGCCCTGCCGGATCTCCGCTTTCCACCGCTGGCGCTCGGAAAGGCGCTGCCCCAGCAGATCCTGATGCTCGAAGCCGCGCGGGAGGCCGCGAGGGACGTCACCCTGCCGCGCGAGCGGACCATGGTCCTCGTCGGGACCGGTGCGGACACCGAGAACGCCCGTGCCACCGCGCGCTGGCGGGCCCCCTCCTGGCTGGAGGAGGCTGGCCGGCCCGCCGGCCCGGCGGAGGCCGCACGTGTCCGTGACGCGTTCTGCGCCCCCATGGACGCGGAACGGGTCGTGGGCACCCTGCCCAACCTCGTGGCTAACCGGATCAACACCCAGCTCGACCTCGGCGGACCCGGCTGCACCGTGTCGGCCGAGGAAGCCTCCGGGCTGGTCGCCCTCGGCCTCGCGGCGCGGGCGCTCCGGGCCGGGGAGGCGGACGCGGCGCTCGTCGGCGCCGTCGACCTCTCCTGCGAACCGGTCCACCGGGCCGCCCTGCGCGCGCTCGGACGGCCGGCCGCCACCGGGGACGCGGCCGTCGCCGTCGTCCTCAAACGCCTCGCCGACGCCCGCCGGGACGGCGACACCGTGCTCGCCCTCCTCGACGACGAGGCCACCGGCGAGCCGGACGTGGTGACCGGCGACGGCGCCGGATTCGACCCGGCCGGACTGTTCGGCCGCGCCCATGCCGCCCACGGGCTGCTGGCCGCCGCCGCCGCGGTGACCGCCCTGCGCCACCGCGCGCTGCCGCGGGCGGGAGGCCCGGCCGCCGCGACGCCCGGACTGCGTACCGCGCGGGTGGAGGTGTCACCCCTGGACGCGCCTCCGCTGAGGGTGCGGCTGCGGGGGGCCGACCCCGGGTCCTGGGTGCCGGGGCCCCCGCCACGGCTGCACGTGTACTCCGGGCGTGACCGGCACGAGGTCCTGGCCGCACTGGAGTCGGGCACCGAGTCCGGCGAAGGACCCGCGAGGCTGGCCTTCGTGTCCGGCGGCGACCCCCGGACGGACCGGGAGACCGTGCGCCGCTGGCTCGCCGGGGGCGCCGTCAGGCCCCCCGGCGCGGCCTACCGCGACGCACCGGTGGAGGGCGGGACCGCCTTCGTGTTCACCAACGGCTCGGCCGCGTACCCGGACATGGGCCGCGAGGTCCTGCTGGCCCTGCCCTCACTCGGCGACGCGGTCGCTGCCACGTACGGGAAGGCCGTGCGGCAGCCGGTCACCGGTACGCCGTGGACCGTGCTCGACCAGATCTGGGGGGCCGCCCGGCTGGCCGCCGTCCACGTCGAGCTGACACGGGGCGTCCTCGGGCTGCGGCCCGACGCCGCCGTCGGCTACTCCTCCGGGGAGTCGGCCGCCCTGGTCGCCCTCGGGGCCTGGCGGGACGCGGAGGCCCTGCACCGGGACACCCTGGAGAGCGAGCTGTTCACCAGCGAACTCACCGGCGGGCTGAACGCCGTACGCCGCGCCTGGGAACGGCTCGGTGTGGTGGGCGACCGCTGGTCGAGCTACCTGGTCACGGCACCCCTCGACCGTGTCCGCACAGAGCTGGCCGACGAACCCGCCGTCCATCTGATGGCCGTCAACGCCCCCGGCGTGTGCGTGGTCGGCGGCGAGTCGCGGGCGTGCGCCGGCGTCATGGCGCGGCTCGGGGCCGCCCACGCGATCCCCGTCGACTACGACCTGGCCGCCCACGCGCCCGAACTGTCCGAGGTCCGCGACCGGTGGTGGAACCTCCACCACCGGCCCACCAACGCGGTGCCGGGCGTCCGGTTCTACAGCGGGGCGACCACGCAGCGGTACACCCCGACGGCCACACGCGCCGCCGACGCGGTCACCGCGCAGGGCGTGGGAACCGTCGACTTCGCCGGCACGGTCGAACAGGCATGGGCCGACGGCGCCCGTGTGTTCGTCGAGCACGGGCCGCGCGGTCTGTGCACGGGGTGGATCAAGCGGACCCTGGGCGACCGCGACCACGTGGCCGTCGCGCTCGACGCCGAGGGCAGAGGGCTGGAGCAGTTGTACGCGGCGGTGGCCGAGCTCGTCGCCGCAGGAGTACCCGTGCGCGCGGAGGCCCTCTTCACGCACCTGCGAGCCGCCGCGCCGCCACCGGCCGCCGACATCCCCGCCCTGACCGTTCCGGCCCACTGGGAGATCACCTTGCCACCACTCGGACAACCGGCGGTGATCATGCCCAGGGCGCCCCGGCTGACCCCGGTACCGCCCTGCCCGCCCGCCGCCGCGTCGCCTTCGCCTGTCACCGTGCCATCGGTGCCTGCCACTTCGCCGCTTTCGCCTGTCACCGTGCCGTCGGTGCCTGCCACTTCGCAGACCTCATCTGTCACCGTGCCGTCCGCGCCCGCGACTTCGCAGCCTTCGCCTGTCACCGTGCCGTCGGTGCCTGCCACTTCGCCGCTTTCGCCTGTCACCGTGCCGTCGGCGCCCGCCACTTCGCAGCCTTCGTCCGTCACCGTGCCGTCCGCGACTGCCACTTCGCCGCTTTCGCCTGTCACCGTGCCGTCGGCGCCCGCCACTTCACAGCGTGTGCCCGCCGCCATCCCCACCCCCCTCGCCGCCGACCCCGCCCCCCTCGCCGCCGAGCCTGCCGCCTCCACCGCCGAGCCCACCGCCGAGCCCACCGCCGAGCCCGAGCCCGTCGCCGGGGAACCTCGGGCGACGGACATGCGCACGCTGGTCGCCCGGCACACCGACCGGGTGATCGCGGTGCACCAGGACGTCCTCGCCGGACAGCTCCAAGCGCACCGGAGGTTCCTGGAGACGAGGGCCCGGCTCACCACCGCGCTCGTGCGCGCGGCGGCGGCAACGGTGGTCCCGCCGCCGCCCGGACCGGTCGCGCCTCCGCCCGCGGTGCCGGCCCCCTCGCCGGTCACCGTCTTCGACCGGGCACAGCTGGAACGGCTCGCCACGGAGCCGGTCTCCACCCTGTTCGGCCCCAGGTTCGCCGAGCAGGACGCGTACGAGCTGCAGACCAGGATGCCCGGACCCCCGATGCTGCTCGCCGACCGGGTCACCGGCATCGACGCCGTCCCCGCTGCCCTCGCCGGACCCGGCGCGGACCACGCCACCGGCACGATCCGGACCGAGACCGACGTCCGCATCGACAGCTGGTACACCGACTCCACGGGGCGCATGCCCGCGGGCCTGATGATCGAGGCGGGCCAGGCGGACCTGCTGCTGATCAGCTGGCTCGGGATCGACCTGGTCAACCGTGGGGACCGGGCCTACCGGCTGCTCGGCTGCGAACTGACCTACCACGGCAGCCCGCCCCTGGCGGGGGAGACGCTGCGGTACGAGATCCACATCGACCGGCACGCCCGGCACGGTGGTGTCCGCCTGTTCTTCTTCCACTACGACTGCTACGTCGGCGACGAACTCCGGCTGAGCGTCCGGGACGGACAGGCCGGCTTCTTCACGAGGGCGGAACTCGACGGCAGCGACGGTGTGCGCTGGGACCCCGCCACCTCCGCACCCGACCCCGGCGTACCGCAGGACGCCCCCGCGCTGTCCTGCGCGCGGTCGTCCTTCACCGCCGAACAGGTACGGGCCTTCGCGGACGGCCGGCCCGCCGACTGCTTCGGCCCGGGCTGGGACGTCACCAGGTCGCACGTGCGCACACCCCGGCCGGACGGCGGACGGATGCTGCTCCTGCGCGAGGTCACCGCGTTCGACCCCGCCGGAGGACCGTGGGGACGCGGCTACCTGCGTGCGGAGACCCCCGTCTCGCCGGACGACTGGTTCTTCGAGGGGCACTTCACGAACGACCCCTGCATGCCGGGCACCCTGATGCTCCAGGCCGGTCTACAGGCGATGGCCTTCCACCTGGCCGCCCTCGGCTTCACCGCCGGCCGGGACGGCTGGCGCTTCGAGCCGGTCACCGGACGGCCCTTCACCGCCCACTGCCGCGCGCAGGCCACCCCCGCAGGCCGGCGGATCGTGTACGAGGTGTTCGTGCACGGCGTCTCGGCCGGACCCGAGCCGACGCTGTACGCCGACATCCTGGGAACGGTGGACGGGGTCAAGGCCTTCCACGGCCGGAACGCCGCGCTCAGGCTGGTGCCGGACTGGCCCCTGTCGCAGTGGCGGCACCTGGGCGGCCACCAGGAGCAGACGAGCGGAACCCCGGTGCCCCCGGCCCTCCTCGGCGGGCTCGTCGGCCACCGGGAGTCCAGGCCGGTGGCGGAGTCCGGAGGACTCGTCCTGGGCTACCCGTCGCTGCTGGCCTGCGCGTGGGGCAGACCGAGCGAGGCGTTCGGCGACGCGGCGCTGCCCTTCGACGGCACGCGCAGGATCGCGCGGCTCCCCGGCCCGCCGTACCACTTCATGACCCGCGTCGTCTCCGTGGAGGGTCCGCCGGGCGGCATGCGCCAGGGCAGCCGGGTGACCGCCGAGTACGACGTACCGGCCGAGGTCTGGTACTTCGAGCAGGACGGCGGCCGGGCCATGCCGTTCGCCGTGCTCATGGAGATCGCCCTTCAGCCGTGCGGATGGCTGGCGGCCTACGTCGGCTGCCCGCTGGCCACCGACACCGACCTGCTCTTCCGCAACCTCGACGGGCGGGGAACGGTCAGCGGTGAGATCACCCCGGCCACCGGGACCGTGCGCACCGAGGCCGAGCTGACCTCGGTGTCGCGGACCGGCGAGATGATCATCGTGTCGTTCGCGATCCGGTGCTCCGCCGACGGCCGGGCGGTGTTCGAACTGTCCACGGCGTTCGGGTTCTTCCCGCCGTCCGCCTTCGACCAGCAGGTCGGACTGCCCGTCCCGGAGGGCGCCCGCGCCGCCCTGGAGGCGCCGTGCGAGCGCACGGTCGACCTCACGACGGGCCCCGCACGGTACTTCGCGGGTACCGCCGCACTGCCCGGCCCGATGCTCCTGATGATCGACAGGATCACGGGTTACTGGCCCGAAGGCGGCAGCGCGGGGCTGGGGCGGATCAGGTCGGAGAAGGACGTCGACGCGGGGGAGTGGTTCTTCAAGGCCCACTTCTTCCAGGACCCGGTCCAGCCCGGATCGCTGGGCGTCGAGGCGATGTGCCAGCTGCTCCGGTTCTGTCTGATCGAGCGCGGCCTGACCGAGGGCGTCGCGCACCCCCGCTTCGAGCCCGTCATGCCCGACCGGGAGGTGGCCTGGAAGTACCGGGGACAGATCACCCCGGACAACCGCCTCATCAGGATCGATCTGGAGATCACCGAGATCGCGCACGACGCGCGGGGCCCCTACGCGGTGGCGGAGGTCCGGCTGTGGGGGGACGGCATCTGCCTCTACCACGTCCGCGGACTCGGTGTCCGCGTCGTGCCCGGGGACGGCCCGCCCACGGTGACGGAAGAGATCATCGATCCGGCCGTAGACACCTGGACACGTGATCACCGGCCCACCTTCACGGTGCCCGCGCTGCCGATGATGTCGGTCGTCGACCGGCTCGCGCAGGCCGCGGCCGACCACACCGGACGCCCCGTGACCGCCGTACGCGATGTCCAGCTCCGGCGCTGGATCCCGCTCACCGGGCCGGTCCGGCTGCGGACGGAGGTCGTGGCCGCACCGGCGGGGCTGGAGGTGAGACTGCTGACGTGGCGTGAGGCGGCCACACCGGCGCTGTCCCGGTTCGAGGAAGCGGCCGCCGGCACCGTGCTGGTGGGCGACCGCCCCGGCCGGCGCCCCGAGCGGTTCGCCCCGCTGCCGGACGCCGTGGTGCAGCCGGACCCCTACGCCTCGGCCGAGCTGTTCCACGGACCGGCGTTCCAGTACCTGACGTCGCTCGCCATCGGAGCGGCGGGATCCTCCGGTGCGGCCGACACCGGCCGTGGCACGGTGCCCAAGGGCTGCCTGAACCAGGGGATCATGGACGCCCTCATCCAGGCCGTTCCCTCCGCCAGCCTGTGGCGGTGGTCCCCCGAGATCGGCGAGGACGTCGTCGGCTACCCCTTCCGGGTGGTCCGGCTGGACCTCTTCGAAGCGCCGCCGGACCCGGGCCGTGTGGAGATCGAGGCCCGCTTCGGCGGGTTCGTCACCGAACCGGGGAGCCCCAGGCCCCTGGCGGCGATCGACCTCCAGATGTGCGTCGGGGGACGGGTCGCCGCCGCGATGCGGCTGGTCAGCATCCTGCTGCCCGTCGGCCCCCTCGCCGGCGCCTCGCTCGTCGCCCGTCGGCGCTTCCTGACCCGCGGCGGCACCGAGGCCGGGGTCGGCCTGGGCAGGTACGCCGACGGTACGACGGAACTCCTCGCCGAGGAGATCGACGGGGTGGACTGGCTCAGGGGCACGGTCGCCCACGTCATGGGCCTGCCGCCCGGCGCCGCGACCAGGGACCACCTGGAGGTCATCGCGGTCAAGGACCACGTCGGCCGCGTCGCCGGCGTGCACCCGAGCACGGTCGAGGTCGGGGACGACCTGAAGTCCGCCCGTACCGCCGCCGGGCAGCTCCACCCCGTCCGGGTCGTCCGTGGCGCGGACGGGGTCACCGTGCGCTCCGGCGGTGAGCGATGACCGGAACCCTGGACCGCGTCGCGGCCCCCGACACACCCCCGACGACGCTCCCCGAGCGCCTGGTGCACCTGCTGGCGAGGTGGCGGTACGCGTTCCTCGCCCTGACCGTCCTGGTGACGATCGGTCTCGGAGCCGTCGGCCTGGGCGTGTTCGGCAAACTCTCCGGCGGCGGATGGACACCGGCCGGCTCGGAGTCCGCCCGCGCGGACGCGCTGCTGCGCGAGCACTTCCGCTCCGGCAGCCCGGACCTGGTCCTGCTCGTCGCCGCGCCCGGGTCCGTCGACGATCCGTCGGCGGCCGCAGCCGGACGGCGCCTGACGGAACGCCTGCGCGCCGACCCGCGCGTGCGGCACCTCGACTCGTACTGGCCACTGGGCGACCCGGCCCTGGTCTCGCGTGACCGGGGCACCGCGCTCATCAGCCTGCGCCTGCTCGGCGGCGAACGGGAGGCCGCGCGGACCGCCGAGGACATCCGCCGGGCGACCGCCACGGGCGCGCCCCCGCTGACCGCGTCCGCCGCCGGGAGGGCGGTGGCGAAGCGCGACCTGGAGAAGCAGAGCCAGCACGACCTCGTACGGGCGGAACTCATCGCGGCACCACTCGTCCTGCTCATCCTCGTCCGGATCTTCGGCAACCTCCTGAGCGCCCTGCTCGCCCTGTCCGTCGGAGGCGTCGCCGTGGTGGGCACCCTGGCGCTGCTGCACGCGCTCACCGAGTTCACCCAGGTGTCGGTCTTCGCCGTCAACCTGACCACGGCCCTGGGCTTCGGCCTCGCCATCGACTACGGGCTGTTCATCATCACCCGTCACCGGGAGGAACTGGCCGCGGGCCGCGACGTCCGGGAGGCACTCCTGGTCAGCGTGCGCACCGCGGGCCGTACGGTGTTCTTCTCCGCCCTGACCGTCACCCTGTCCATGGCGGCGCTGCTGGTCTTCCCCCTCTACTTCCTGCGCTCGCTGGCCTACGCGGGCATGAGCGTGGCGGCCCTGGCCGGGCTGACCGCGGTGCTCGTGCTCCCGGTGTGCCTGCTCGTGGCCGGCCGGAGGGTCGAGGGCCGGCGCGGCCGGTCACCGTCGGCCGGAGGGTGCCAGGACCGCGTCGGCGAAGGTTCCGGCGGAGGCCCGAACCGCGTCGGCGACTTGGGCGGACCCGGCCCCGGAAACGCCGGCGGCCGCGGCGCGGGGGGCGTCTTCCACCGCACCGCCCGGGCGGTGATGCGCCGCCCCGTCGTCACCGTCGTCCTGGTGGTCCCCGTCCTGCTGTGCCTGGCGAGTCCCTTCCAGCGCGTCGAGTTCGGTCTCTCCGACGACCGTGCGCTGGGCGCCTCCTCACCCGTGCACCGGGCCACCGACGTGATGCGCGAGGACTTCGGCCTCCGGTCGACGGCCCTGGCGGACATCGTGCTGCCCGGCCTCACGGGTCCGTCGTCGAACGCCCTGGCCGACTACGCGCGCCGGATCTCCCTGACCGCCCATGTGCTCAGGGTGGAGACCTCGACCGGCTCCTACCGGGCCGGTGCGCAACAGGCCCCGCCCACCCCGTCGTCCGCCCGCTTCTCCGCTCCGGGCGGCAGCCGGCTCTCGATCGTCACCGACGCCGAGCCGTACTCCGCGCAGGGCGGCGCGCTGGTGCGCGCACTGCGTGCGGTGCCGGCCCCGGTACCCGCGCTCGTGGGCGGTGACGCGGCGGCACTCGTGGACACCAGGGCCACCGTGGGCGAGCGGCTCTGGCAGGCAGCCGCGATCATCGTGCTGGTCATCTTCACGCTGCTGTTCCTGTTCACCGGCAGCATCCTCGTACCGGTCAAGGCCGTACTGCTCAACCTGCTCAGCCTCACCGCCACGTTCGGGGCGATCGTCCACGTCTTCCAGGACGGGAACCTGCGCTGGCTGGTCGGCGACTTCCTGGTCACCGGCACCACCGACACACTGCTGCCGGTGCTGATGTTCTGCATCGCCTTCGGCGTCTCCATGGACTACGAGATGTTCCTGCTGTCCAGGATCATGGAGGAGCACCGCCGTACGGGGGACACCACCTCCGCCGTGGCCTACGGGCTGGAGCGGACCGGCCGGCTGTTCACCGCCGCCGCGCTCGTGCTCGCCATCGCGATGGCGGCGATGGCCACCTCGCCCCTCACCCCGCTGAAACTCCTGGGCGTGGGGCTCACGCTCGCCGTCGTTCTCGACGCGACGCTGGTGAGGATGCTGCTGGTTCCCGCGATCATGAAGATGGCGGGCCGGGCGAACTGGTGGTGCCCGAAGCCCCTGCGGCGCGTGCACGCCCGGTTCGGATTCTCCGAGGCGGAACCCGTGAAGGCGGCCTGACCGCCGTGGAGCGGCGGCGCCGCGCACGTCACCAGGGCGAGAAGCCGGCCGGTTCGCCGTGCGGTCCTTCGAGGAGCGAGATCTGTACGCGCACGCGCTTGCCGACCGGCTCGCGGCGCACCTCGAAGCTCTGGCACACGGCGAGCACGATCTCCAGCCCGTGCTGCCCCGCACGGGCCGGGTCGGCCCCGTGAGCGGCGGGCAGGACGGACCCCGAGTCCCACATCGTGATGCCGAGCATGCCGCCGTCCACCTCCAGGTCCAGCAGGCAGGGCCCCGGGGCGTACTTGCAGACGTTGGTGGCCAGCTCGCTCACCACCAACTGCGCGAGGTCCATGGCCCGCGCGGGCACGTCCAGACCGTGCAGGGACCGCGCATCGGACAGGAACGCGCGGACGAAGTCCCGGGCACGGGAGATCTGTCCCGAGTCCATGTCGTACGCGGCGCCGCTCGCCACGACACGGGCCTCCGGCCCGCCCTGTCCGGTCCCGCGTGTTGTCACCAGAAGTCCCATGGCCCCGTCCCCCGTCACATCAGCCACGCCACACGCGAGGCTCATATGCCACCCGCCTACCCGGCCTCACACCTTTCAGGCATGGGAAACCGAAAAAAAGGGGCGGGTCCTGCCACCGTTCCGCGGCCCGGGGCCGGACGGTCCCGAGGTCCGGGCGGAGGCCGGGCCGGCGCGCCCGCCCCGGTTCCGCTCCCCGTCCCGCGCTCGCGGTCGGCGTCCACGGCCGTCCCCGGACGGGCGGGTGCCCCACGCCCACCGACACCCCCGCTCACGGTTCCGGGATTCCGGCCGCCGGCAGGGCATGCTGAGGCCCGTGACCACGCCGCCGTACGGCGGCCCGCCGCGGCGCCGGACCAGGGGCGCGTGACGTCGGCGGCCCCTTGAGGGTGAGGGAGACCGGATGGCGCACGACCGGCGTACGCGACCGTCGGCCGAGGAGACCGCGGGCACCCTGGCGGACCGGCTCAAGGAGCGCATCTACGCGACGATCACGATGATCGCCGTGGTGGTCGGGCTCTCGCTGAGCGACGCCGGCACGGTCGGCGCCCTGGCCACGGTCCTGACGACCGCTCTGGGGCTCTGGCTGGCGGCGCTCGTCGCCGACCAGCAGGCACACCGCACGGTGCACCGCCACCTCGCCACCGGCCACGACCTGCGCCGCATGCTCTACGTCAGCAGCCCCCTGCTGTCCTGCGCGGCGGGCCCGGCCGTCATGATCGCCCTCGCGGCCCTGGACGTCCTGTCCCTGTCGGCCGCCCTGATGACAGCGGCCGGAGTGGGCATCGCCTCGCTCTTCGCCTGGGGCTGCGCGGGAGGTCTGCGCATGGGAGGCGGCGTCCTCCTCGCGGTCCTCGCCGGTCTTGTGGACGCGGTCATCGGTGTCGCGGTCGCGCTGGTGAAGGCCGCGGCCGGACACTGACGAGGCCAACGCCCGCGGCGGGAGAACGGATGCCGGAGCCGCTCTTCCCGCCCGACCGCGCTGCCCCGGTCCCGGAGATCCCGCACGGGCCCGGGGCGGGCCGTCCGCCCCGGGCGCGTGCGACGGCGTGAGCCCCGCTCAGGCGAGCCGGTGCAGTGCGCGCACCAGTGCCCGCACCCCCTGCTCCGCCTTGGACCGGGGACACCCGACGTTGAGCCGGACCCGGCCCGGCGACCCGTAGGCCGCTCCCGGCATGATGGCGACCCGCTCCACCTCGACGAGCTCACGTTGCAGCGCCGCGTCGTCGACACCGAGCGGCCGCAGATCGATCCAGGCGAGGTACCCCGCCTGCGGCGGCTCCCAGCCGAGCTGCGGGAACTCCGCGCGGAGGTGGTCCGCGACCGCCGCGAGGTTGCCCGAGAGGTAGGCACGCAGGGCGTCGAGCCAGGGCGCCCCCCGCCGGTACGCGGCGATGTGCCCGACCAGTGACAGCACGGCGGGGGAGGAGAGCCCGTCCGCCTCCTTGAGCTGCCGCAGGTAGGCGTCGCGCGACGCGGGATCGCCGATGATCCCGTAACTACCGGTCAGGGCGGGGATGTTGAACGACTTGGACGCCGAGGTGATCACCGCCCACCGGCCCTCACCGCCGTGCTTCGCCCAGGGGCGGTGCACGTGCGGCGCGAAGGCCAGATCGGAGTGGATCTCGTCACTGATGACGGCCACGCCGTGCTCCGCGCACAGCCGCGCCATCCGGTCCAGCTCGTCCGCCGACCAGACCCTGCCCGTCGGGTTGTGCGGGGAGCACAGCAGCAGCACGGCCGTGTCGGGCAGCGCCAGGAGCCGTTCCAGCTCCGCCCAGTCGTCGAGCGGGCACGCCCGGAGCCTCCGCCCGTGCGCCGCCACGGTTCCGGGGAACGCGTCGTACATCGGCGTGTGGGCGACCACGCCGTCCCCGGGTTCCGACCACAGCCGGAGCAGCTGCGACAACTGGTAGATGACGGACGGCGCGTAGACGACCGTCCGCGGGTCCACGGCCGTGGCGTGCCGCGTCGCGTACCAGTGGACGATCGCGGAGAGGAAGTCGTCCTGCCGCCACCGCGAGTAGCCCAGCACACCGTGGTCCAGCCGCCCGCGGAGCGCCTCGATGACCTCCGGCGCGGTCTCGAAGTCCATGTCGGAGATGGTGAACGGCAGCAGATCCGGCACGCCGAAGCGGTCCTCGACGTAGTCCCACTGCGTGCACCAGGTGCCACGCCGGTCCACCGGCGTGTCGAAGTCGTACGGGACCGGGGCGTTCCCGTCAGGCGGGCCACAACGGCCGGGGGAGGGGGAGGTCATGGTCAGCCCACCGGGATCATGGCGGCGATGGCGTCCTTCACCGACTGGACCTGCGGCCCGATGACGACCTGCACGGTGTGCCCGTCGAGCTTGATCACGCCCACGGCGCCGAGCTTCTTCAGCCGCGCCCCGTCCACCCGCTCGGCGTCCTCGACCGTCATGCGCAGCCGGGTGATGCAGTTGTCCAGGGACCGGATGTTGCCCGCGCCGCCGATCGCGTCGAGGATCGCGACGGCGTCGTACTTCCCGGCGACCAGTTCACGCGCGGGCTCCGTCGCCCCGTCCGGAGCAGTGTCCTCACCGGACCCCTCCTTCGCGTGGTCCTCGCCGTCTCCGGCGTCCGGCTCCTCGTCGCGGCCGGGGGTCTTCAGGTCGAAGCGGTTGATGGCCCAGCGGAACAGGAAGTAGTACACGGCGAACCACACGGCCGCGATCACCGGCACCAGGTACCACTTGGTCGTGGAACCCTGGAGCACGCCGAAGACCAGCCAGTCGATGACGTTCCCGTCGGTGTTCCCGATGAAGACGCCGAGCACCGCGGCGGTCAGGAAGCCCAGCCCCACCAGGACCGCGTGGATGGCGTACAGCCACGGGGCGACGAACAGGAACAGGAACTCCAGCGGTTCCGTGATGCCGCCGACCACACAGGCGACCACACCGGACACGAGCAGGGCCTTGATCTCCGGGCGCATCCTCCTGTTCGCGCAGTGGTACATCGCGAGTGCCGCGCCGGGGAGGCCGCCCAGGTACGCGGCCATCTTGCCCTGGGAGAGGAAGTGGGTCGCGTCGGTCACGGCCGCGTTCGGGGCGCCCGCGCACTCAAGGTGCGCGTAGAACATGTTCAGGGCTCCGGAGACGTTGTCCCCGCAGACCGCCCCCGACCCGCCGACATCGGTGAACCGGAACATGGCGACGAGGATGTGGTGCAGGCCGATCGGCCGCAGCAGCACCTCTCCCATGCCGAAGAAGAACGGTCCGAAGACACCGGTGTGCCCGATGCCCCGGCCCACGGCGGTGATCCAGCCGTTGAAGGCCGGCCACACCAGGGGGATGAGCAGGCCGAGCACGCTCAGGGCGAGGGCGGAGACGATCGGGACGAAGCGCAGCCCGCCGAAGAAGGCCAGGGCGTCGGGCATCCGCTGGGTACGGAAGCGCTGGTGGAGGAGGCTGACAACGATGCCAACGGCCACGGCTCCGAGGAGTCCCGTATCGATCGACCGGACACCCAGCACCTCGGCTATGCCGTAGTGCCTGACCGCTTCCTCGTCCTCGAAGTCGACCCCCCTGGCGGTGAGGTAGAAGTTCACCGCCAGGTTCATGGCGGCGAATCCGACGAATCCGGAGAACGCGGCCACCCCCTTGTCCTCACGGGCCAGGCCGAGCGGAATCGCCATCGCGAAGAGGACGGGCAGGAAGGTGAAGGCGACCAGCCCCGTGTTGGCCATCCAGGTGAAGACGAGGTGGAAGACCTCGGCCTTCAGGAAGGGCAGGTTGTCGGTGACGGCCTCGCTGGAGAGCGACGAGCCGATGCCCAGCATGATGCCGCAGAACGCGAGCAGGGCCACCGGGAGCATGAACGTCTTGCCGAGCCCCTGGAGGAATTCCCAGAGTGCGGCTTTGGTCTTCTGCATGTGTACGGAACTTTCGAGCCTGGGGGGACGGACCCCGGCGCTCGCCGTGGCGACGCGGGGATCCACGGGCGATCGAGCGGCGCAAGACATGACGACGGGGTCCGGGCCGCCTTCGCGCACCACACCTGGGGATCGCCCGGTGAGCAGCGCCCTGCGGGGCCGTTCCGCCGCAGGGATCACATCACAGCAGGTCGGCGGCTGTCCATGGAGGCCGGAGCAGTCGGCCGGCCGGTGACGGAGGGGTGATGCGCGGAGTGAGGGGACGGTCGCCCGCCGTGACGTACGCCACCCGATCGCCTCCCCGGCGGGTGTTTGGGATCGCGCCGTTGGGTAAGGGGCTCTGTGATCGCCGGAGCTGACAATCCGGTGGATAGTGTGCGGAAGCTACCGAATGAGGAGGCTCGATGTCCTCGAAGCGACGTCGTAAGAAGAGGGCCCGCCGCAAGAACGGCGCGAACCACGGCAGCCGCCCCCAGTCCTGAGGGGGCGTCGGAGCGTCCGGGGGACGGCATGTGCCGTCCCCCGGACGCTTTTCCGGTTCAGGTGAGCAGCTGGTTGCGGTGGGAGGCCCGGCGGGCGGCGGCCAGCAGGGCGTGGATCTGGGGTCCGGCCTGGTCGAGGCGGGCCACGGGCTTCGCGAACGGCAGGCGCACATCGCGGTGGGTGCGGGGGTACTCCAGGCGCAGGGTCACGCCGTAACGGTCCATCGCCAGCGGGAGGACGCGCGTGACGCCCTTCTCCGGCTGCGGCTGCACGAGGCGCAGGAGCAGCGGGACGAGTTCGCCGTGGTCGTCCACGAGGTGGGTCAGCATCCCCGCCTCGCTGGTGGCGATCGGATCGGGGGTCGTCTCCTGCAACGTGTCCAGGGTGACGAAGACGCGGCCCCTGTGGTCCTCGAAGACCGCCTGGCCGAACTCCATGCAGGTGCTCTCCGCCGCTTCCGTGCTGTAGGGGGCCGAGAGCAGGCCGGTCACCGTGACCCGGGCGCGGGTCCGGTCCCGTACGGGGGTCGGCGCGATGTCGGTGAACTCCAGCCGGACGGGGATGCGGGCCCCCGGCAGGGCGGGGCCCGACTCGGACGGTTCGTGCAGGTGGATGTGGCCCATCGCGGCCGTGCCGTCGAGGCGGTGCACCTCGATGGGGTCGAGCCCGTCGCTCACCACCGTCATCGAATGGGCCGCGGTCAGGATCGCCAGCACGCGTTCGGCGGGGGTGGGCTGTGTGACGCGGGAGTTGAAAGGACGCATCCAAGTTCTCCAGAGGAGCGGGCGGGGAGACCTCATTACAGCTACTTAGGTATGCCTAACCTAACCCATGATGGACGGTTCGGGTAGTGCGGCACCCCTCCCGACGGGTGTTCGAAGCGGCGTACCGGCCCCCGCGCCGGGGGCGGGTACGCCGCCGCAGAGGGTCACTTGGCGGAACTCGCGTACGGGAGCAGGGCCATCTCGCGCGCGTTCTTCACGGCTGCGGCGACCTGGCGCTGCTGCCGCGCCGTGATGCGGGTGACCCTGCGGCTGCGGATCTTCCCGCGGTCCGAGACGAACGTGCGCAACAGGTCCGTGTCCTTGTAGTCGACGTACGAGATTCCGGCGGCGTCGAGCGGGTTCGGGCGGGGCTTGAGGGGGGTCCGGCTGTCCGGGCGGCGTGGCATCGGTCTTCCTTCACAGGGCGGGTGAACGGGCGGGTGGCGGGCCGGCGGTCAGTGGGCCGGGTCGAGGAGGGGGCCGAACGCCGTGGGCAGCCTCTTCCACCCCTCGGGGCCCGCCGCGTATTCGGCGTCGGTGAGCAGGCAGGACTCCAGCAGCGCGGTGAGGCCGTCGCGGTCGAGACCGGGGGAGACGAACACCAGGTGCTGGCAGCGGTCACCGTGCACGGGGTGCCAGTCCAGCGCGGCGGCGGCGCGGCGGAACGGGGGAACGAGGTCCCAGGCGGCGTCGGGCAGGGAGGCGAGCCAGGGGCCGGCGCTCTCGACGCAGAGCGCGCCGCCCGCCGCGTCCCAGGACAGCAGTGTGTCGGGCCGGTCGGCGAGCCAGAAGCGGCCACGGCTGCGGGCGGCGGCGCAACTCAGGTCCTCCAGCGCTTCGAAGAGGCGCCCGGGGTGGAACGGGCGGTGCTCGCGCCACACCAGGGTGCTGACGCCCGCCTCCTCCGCCTCCTGGGGGAGGAGCGCGCACGAGGGGTGCTGCGCCGCTCCGGCCGCCTCCACGTCGAAACCCGCGAGCGCGAGCTGCGCCAGGGCCCCTGAGCCGGCCGGGGCCTGGGGCGCCGTCGGGTGCAACTGCCCTATCAGCGCCCGGTCCTGGGCGTCCGCGTCGGCGCTGTCCACGAGGGCGATGACGGACGCGTACTCCAGCTGGCGGGCCCAGGTGTCACCGACCGTACGCTGATCGCCCGGCGCCGCAGCGAGCCCCGCCTCCGCCAGGTCGTCGCCGTCGGCCAGGCAGGGCAGGACGAGAGCCGGGTCCACCGCCGTGATCACACCGGTCACCTCGGCCCATCCCGTGCCGTGCGCGGCGATGACCTCCGCCATCGCCCTGGGCTCGACCGAGTCCCACAGTTCGACGACGGCGAGGGTGGTGAGGCCCCCGGCCGCGAGCCGCTCCAGCTCCGGGACCAGGTCCTCCCGCAAGGCGCAGCAGGCGCAGTCGTTCACGAGGGGCGCCTCGCCGCGCGAGAGTTCACCGGAGGCGTCGCGGACCGTACGGTGGACGGTGCCCCCGGTCGCGGTGGTCAGGTCGTGGTGCAGCGCGACGCTGCCGGGCACCCGGGCGAGCAGTCCCTCCACCACCTCGCGGCGGGCGTCGGAGTGGAGTCCGCCGACCAGGGCCACGGGGAGCTTCCGGCTCTCCTCCATCACCGTTCCTCGCGTCGGCCGTAACGGCGTTCGAACCGCTCCACGCGTCCCGCGGTGTCCATGACGCGGGCGGTGCCGGTGTAGAAGGGGTGGCTCGCCGAGGAGATCTCCACGTCCACCACCGGATAGGTGTGGCCGTCCTCCCACTCGACGGTGCGCTCGCTCGTCAGGGTGGAGCGCGTGAGGAAGGCGTAGTCGGCCGCCTTGTCGCGGAACACGACGGGGGCGTACGCGGGGTGGATGCCTGGCTTCATGGTGAGTTCCTCCGGTTCGGGGTGGTGCGGAATCGGCGCGGGTTCAGCGCTCTTCGCGGAAGTCGACATGGCGGCGTACCAACGGGTCGAACTTGCGCAGCACCAGGCGGTCGGGGTTGTTCCGCCGGTTCTTGCGGGTGACGTAGGTGTAGCCCGTTCCGGCCGTGGAGCGGAGCTTGATGATCGGGCGTAGTTCGTTGCGAGCCATGGCGCTACTATATGGCAATGGTTTCCATTTTCAATACGGGGGCCGCCACGTCAACGAGAGGCAGGTACCTCCATGTCCGCCCACTGCCAACTGACCGGCGCCCGGCCGGGCTTCGGCAACGCGATCTCCCACTCGCACCGGCGCACCTCGCGCCGGTTCGACCCGAACATCCAGCGCAAGCGCTACTGGGTACCCGGTGAGGGCAGGTATGTGCGACTGACGCTGAGCGCGAGGGCCATCAAGACGGTCGACGTCATCGGCGTCGAGGCCGCCGTGGCCCGCATCAGGGCGCGAGGGGGGAAGGTCTGATGGCGAAGAAGAGCAAGATCGCCCGGAACGAGCGGCGCAGGGCGACCGTCGAGCGGTACGCCGCCCGGCGTGCCGAGCTGAAGGAGATCATCCGCCGCCCGGGAGTGCCGGAGCGGGACCGGCGGGCGGCCGCCGAGGAGCTGCGGCGCCAGCCGCGCGACGCGAGCGCCACCCGGGTCCGTAACCGGGACAGCGTGGACGGGCGGCCCCGTGGGCATCTGCGGAAGTTCGGACTGTCCCGGGTCCGGATGCGGGAGCAGGCGCACGCCGGATTCCTTCCCGGGGTGACCAAGTCGTCCTGGTGAAGGCCGCTTTCCGGGCCGAGGCGGGCCGCGTCGCCCGGACGGGTTCGCGGAGGTGATGCGGCGGCGGGGCCCCGGGCGTCATCGGCGGCCCGGGGCCCCGCGCCGGCCGCGTCCGAGGAGTGGGCGGAGGGGCGAGGCCCTGCGGGCGGCGGCTTGGCCGGCGCGCGGCCGTTCCCGCTCCGGGCTGCGTGATGAGCCCGAGGCCACCGCCGGTACGCCGAGGCGCCGGGCCCGGCATCCGCGCCGCTGCGGTGCTCGGCCCCCATCAGCCACGCGCGGGCCCGCCGCGCCTCGGCGGTGACGTCGACGGGACGGGCGGGGAGCGGCCGGTGTCCGGCGAGCTCCTCCTCGGGACAGCCGGGGAGTATCCGGTGTCCGGCGAACTCCTCGTCGGGACAGCCGGGGAGCATCCCGTGCCCGGCGAACTCCTCCTCCTCCTCCTCCTCGGCATGGGCCGCGCAGCCCTGAGGGCGTACGACGTCGAGATCGAGACTCACGTGCGGGGAACCGCCCCGTCCGTGTCCCGCCCGCTGCGGCCCGGCGCAGATGACGCAGTAGATCTGGGGCCCGGGAGCCGCGCGGAACGTGGCGGTCCGCCACGCGCCCGGCGGTACCGGTGGAGCGTGGCGGTCCATCACGGCCCGGCGGTACCAGCGGAACGCTCGTGAAACGGGTGGTGCGGTCGTGCCCGGCCGCACTCCGTGCCCGTCCTCGCCGAGCCCGGGTGGCGGTCCATCGCGCGCTCAGGGGCGCGTCGTTCGTCCGGATGTCGACCGGCACCGACTCGCTCGATGCGGCCGAGCCGGGACGCCACCCCGGCCGGGCCCGGACGGGAGGCCGTCCGTGCGTTCTCCGCTCCCGGTGGTGCCCGTGTGAGAACCGTTGACAAAAATGCGGGCTGCTAGAAACCTGTCACCTCAGCACCGCAAAATATTGACCAGATCACTCAAAAACCCAAGCAATGAGCGCGAGTTCCCGGCAGGTGGCCTGCTCTCTCTCCTGTCGGCGCCCCTGATCGTCCCCCCATCGGTGTACCGGCAGCCCGCACCCGCCCGTCGCCCACCGTCCGTCGCCGTGAGCGTCGCGCGGTCGGTGACGCGTCGCCGTGTCCTCCCGGTCCCGCGGCCCCACGGAACAAGAGGACAGCATGAGATGGAAGCAGTTCGGACGGCGGTTCGCCGTCGGTGCGGTGACGGCCGCACTGATGACCGTCGGGCTCCTGCCGGTCACCGCGTCGGCGGCGGAGCCGCGCACCGACCTGGCCCTCGGTAAGCAGACGACGAGCAGCGGATCGCACGGCGCCTACCCGGCGTCGAACGTCACCGACGGCAGCCAGCAGACGTACTGGGAGAGCTCCGGCGCCTTGCCCCAGTGGGTCCAGATCGATCTGGGCGGCCGGTTCGACGTCGACCAGGTGGTGCTGAAGCTGCCCTCCACGTGGGAGGCGAGGACCCAGACGCTGGGTGTCCGGAGCAGCACGGACGGCAGCGCGTTCAGCGCCCTGTCGGACTCCGCCGCGCGGGTGTTCAGCCCGTCGGCGGGCAACACCGTCACCCTCGGCTTCACCGCGAGGCAGGCGCGGTACATCCGTGTGCAGGTCACGGCGAACACCGGCTGGAACGCCGCGCAGCTCTCCTCGGTGGAGGTCTACGGCGCGAACGACTCCGGGCCGCCGCCCGCGACCGGGTCCAACCTCGCGCTGAACAAGCCGGTCGAGGCATCGTCGTACGCGCAGACCTATGTGGCGGCCAACGCCAACGACGACCGGCTCGGCACCTACTGGGAGTCGAACGGCCACCCCTCGACGCTGACGGTGAAGCTCGGTGCCGACGCCGACATCGAGGCCGTCGTCGTCAAGCTCTCCCCCGATCAGGCGTGGGCGGCCCGCACCCAGAGCGTCCAGGTGCTCGGCCGGGCCCAGGACGCCACCGGCTTCGTGTCCCTGAAGGACCGCGCCGACCTCGTCTTCAGTCCCTCGGTGAACGGGAACGCGGTGACCGTTCCGGTCAGCGGCCGGTACGCGGACGTACAGCTCAAGTTCTTCTCCAACACCGGCGCCCCCGGCGCCCAGGTCGCCGAGTTCCAGGTCGTCGGAACCGCCGCGCCCCACCCTGACCTGATCGTCTCCGAACTGACGTGGTCGCCCTCCTCGCCTTCCGAGAAGGACACCGTCACCGTGCACGCCACCGTGCGCAACACCGGTACGGCGGCCGCCGCCGCGTCGGCCGTCGACGTGAGCCTGGAAGGTGTGGTCGCCGGCAGCGCACCGGTGGGAGCACTCGCCGTCGGCGCCTCCACCACGGTGGCCGTCGACGTGGGCAGACGGCCGGCGGGCACGTACAGCGTCTCCGCGGTGGTCGACCCGACCGACGTCATCGTGGAGCAGGACAACAGCAACAACAGCCGCACCGCCGCGTCGAAGCTCGTGGTAGCCCAGAGCCCCGGCCCCGACCTGGAGGTGCTCGGCATCACCTCGAACCCGTCGAACCCCGCCGTGGGCGCGGCCGTCACCTTCACGGTGTCGGTCCACAACCGCGGCACGACGGCGGTGAGTTCCCCCACGGTCACCCGCCTCCAGGTGGAGGACACCACGCTGAACGGTACGACCGGGGCCGTTCCCGCCGGAGGCACCGTCACCGTGCCCATCAGCGGGAGCTGGACCGCCAGGAGCGGTGGCGCCAACCTGACCGCCACCGCGGACGCGACCGGCCTCGTCGAGGAGACCGACGAGAACAACAACGTCTTCTCCCGCGCCATCGTGGTCGGCCGTGGAGCGGCGGTTCCCTACACCGAGTACGAAGCCGAACAGGGCGTCTACAAGGGCACGTTGCTCACGTCGGACCGGAAGCGGACCTTCGGCCACACCAACTTCGCCACCGAGTCGTCCGGGCGTCAGTCCGTGCGGCTGAACTCCACGGGCGAGTACGTCGAGATCACGTCGACCGTGCCGACCAACTCGATCGTGGTCCGCAACTCCATCCCCGACGCCCCCGGTGGCGGTGGGACGGAGGCCACCATCAGCCTGTACGTCGACAACACCTTCGCCCGGAAGCTGACGTTCTCCTCCAAGCACAGCTGGCTCTACGGCGACACGGACAGTCCGGAAGGCCTGACCAACCGGCCCCAGGGTGACGCGCGCAGGCTCTTCGACGAGTCCAACGCCCTGCTCGGCCAGACCTACCCCGCGGGCACCAAGTTCCGTCTCCAGCGGGACGCGGGCGACTCCGCGTCCTTCTACATCATCGACCTCGTCGACCTGGAACAGGTCGCGGCACCGGCGAGCCAGCCGTCCGGATGCACCTCGATCACCGCCTACGGGGCCGTCCCGAACGACGGGATCGACGACACGGACGCCATCCAGCGAGCGGTGACGGCCAATCAGGACGGTGACATCGGCTGTGTGTGGATCCCGCCGGGGCAGTGGCGGCAGGAACAGAAGATCCTGACCGACGACCCGCTGAACCGGGGCCAGTTCAACCAGGTCGGCATCCGGGACGTCACGATCCGCGGCGCCGGCATGTGGCACTCCCAGCTCTACACCCTCACCGCACCCCAGGACGCGGGCGGCATCAACCACCCGCACGAGGGGAACTTCGGCTTCGACATCGACGACAACACGAAGATCTCGGACCTGGCGATCTTCGGCTCCGGCACCATCCGCGGCGGCGACGGCAACGCCGAGGGCGGAGTGGGACTCAACGGCCGGTTCGGCAAGAACACGAAGATCACCAACGTGTGGCTGGAGCACGCGAACGTGGGTGTCTGGGTCGGCCGCGACTACGACAACATCCCGGAACTCTGGGGACCCGCCGACGGCGTCGAGTTCACCGGAATGCGGATCCGTGACACCTACGCGGACGGCATCAACTTCGCCAACGGCACACGCGACTCGACCGTGTTCAACTCGTCCTTCAGATACACCGGCGACGACTCGCTGGCCGTGTGGTCGAGCAAGTACGTGAAGAACCCCTCGGTGGACATCGGCCACGACAACCACTTCCGCAACAACACCATCCAGTTGCCCTGGAGGGCCAACGGCATCGCGGTCTACGGGGGGTACGGCAACACGATCGAGAACAACATCATCTCGGACACGATGAACTACCCGGGCATCATGCTGGCGACGGACCACGACCCGCTGCCCTTCTCGGGACAGACGCTGATCGCCAACAACGCCCTGCACCGCACGGGCGGGGCGTTCTGGGGCGAGGCCCAGGAGTTCGGGGCGATCACGCTGTTCGCGGCCGGGCAGGACATTCCGGGGGTCACGATCCGCGACACCGACATCCATGACTCGACCTACGACGGGATCCAGTTCAAGTCGGGCGGCGGCTCCGTCCCAGGGGCGCGGATCTCGAATGTCCGCATCGACAACTCCGTCAACGGAGCCGGGATCCTGGCCCATGGAGGCGCACGGGGCAGTGCGACGCTGACCGATGTGACCATCACCGGTTCGGCCGACGGCGACGTCGTGGTCGAGCCCGGATCGCAGTTCGTCATCAACGGCGGGGCAGGCACGGCCTCCAGCCGGAAGTAGTCACGATCCGGTCCCCGGAAGGCCGGAACACGACCCCGGCCCCCGGTCGGCACGCCACCGAGGCGAGCCGGCCGGGGGCCTGAGGTGCTGGCCCTGCTGCTGACGCCTCGGGCCGTACTCGGCCTTGCGGGCTGACACGTCGGACCGGCGAGCGGACGCGTCAGGCCGCACCCGGCGCCGCGCGCTGAAGCGTCGGGTGGCACTCGGCTTCGCGCGCTGACACGTCGGGTGGCACTCGGCTTCGCGCGCTGACGCGTCGGGCCGCACCCGGCGCCGCGCGCTGACGCGTCGGGTGGCACTCGGCTTCGCGCGCTGATGTCCCGGTCCCTCACCCGGCCCTGCGGGCTGACGCCTCGGCATGCGCCCGGCGGCGCGGTCCGGCACACCGGGCCGCCGGGCCTCACATGAGCTCGACCAGTCCGCGATACGGTTCGAGCCGTTCGTCCGCCGGATTCAGATCCGTCACCAGGATGTCGATCTCGTCCAGCGGCAGGCACTTGGCCACCGCGCGGCGGTCCAGCTTCGAGGCATCCACGGCGAGCACGGTCCGCTGCGAGACGGATGTCAGGGCGCGCTTCACCGCCGCCTCGTCGGCAGTGAACTCGGTCGAACCGATCGAGTCGTCCAGGTAGGTCGCGGACAGGAAACAGGTGTCCAGCGCGAACTGCTGGAGCGTCACCTCCGCCAACGGCCCCACCAGGCTGCCGGTGTGGAGATCCGCCGTGCCTCCGGTGGCGTACGCCCGGCAGCCGGGTGTCCTGGACAGCTCGTGGAAGGTCTCGAAGCCGGTCGTCACCGCCGTCAGATCGTGGACCGGCCGGTCCTTGAGGCACCGCGCGAGGCTGTGCACGGTCGTCGAACCGTCGAAGCCGATGCCGCCCTTCTCCGGTACCAGGCCGAGGAGCTTGGCCGCTATGACGTCCTTCGCCGCCGTCGAGCGTCCGAGTCGGTGGCCGAACGTCCAGGCGTCGACGGGCACGGCTCCGCCACGGACCCGGCGGATCTCGTTGCGCTGTTCCAGCACGTTCAGGTCGCGCCGGATCGTCATCGTGCTGACGCCGCAGGCGCGGGCCAGATCGTCGACACGGCGCACCCCCTCCCGGAGTGCCGTGATGATCGACGCCCTCCGGTGGTCCCCTTCGGCAGGGTTCTCCTCTGACATGGTCTTTTTTCTACCACAGTGAACATCGCCGCCCGCAGGCACTTCCGGGCTTGTCTGATCGCGGTCATTATCGCCTTCCGGCGCCGTGAGGTGTCCGAGAACCGCCCCCTGCTCGCGTGATTGATACGTTTCAACCTCTTGTCCGGCTGTGCCTTCGATGTTTAATCTCGCGGCGACAGAACATCCACGAAGGGATGCTTGATGACTGACGACGTCTCCCGCGCCGCACCCGACGGTGCCCTGGCCCCGGTGCGGCGGCGCCCCACGCGTGTCGGACTGGTGTCCGGAGGACTCGGCGCGTACTGGCCGCAGTTCCCCGGACTCCTCGACCGGCTCCGGGACTCCGCGCGCTTCGTCACCCGGCGGTTCGAGGAGATGGGCTGTGACGTCGTCGACGCGGGCTTCATCTCCGACCCGCAGGAGGCGTCCAAAGCCGCGGAGGAACTGCGCAAGGCCGACTGCGACATCATCGTCACGTTCCTGACGACCTACCTGACCGCTTCGATGGTGCTGCCGATCGCCCAGCGCACCCACACGCCCGTCCTGGTCATCGATCTCCAGCCGACCGAGGCGATGGACCACCCGGACACCGACACGGGCACGTGGCTCGCCTACTGCGGACAGTGTCCGCTGCCCGAGGTCGCCAACGTCTTCCGGCGCAGCGGCATCGCTTTCCGCTCGGTCTCGGGGCATCTGCACGACGCGAACGCGTGGACCCGGATCGGCCGGTGGATCTCGGCCGCGGGTGTGCGTGGCGCGATGCGGCACGGACGCCATGGCCTGATGGGACACCTCTACCCCGGAATGCTCGACGTCTCCACCGACATGACCCTGGTGTCCAGCCAGTTCGGCGGGCATGTGGAGGTGCTGGAATTCGACGACCTACGGGTCAGGGTCGCCGCCGTGACCGACGACGAGGCGGCCGGGCGAGTCGCCCTGGCCCGAAGGGTGTTCACCCTCGACGGCTCCGTGAAGGAGGAGGACCTCGACTGGGCGGCGAGGGTGTCCGTGGGGCTGGACCGCCTGGTGGAGGACTTCGCCCTCGACAGCCTCGCCTACTACCACCGCGGCCTCGACGGCGAGATCCACGAGCGGCTCGGCGCGGGCATGATCCTCGGCGCCTCCCTGCTGACCGCCCGAGGCATTCCGGTCGCGGGCGAGTACGAGCTGCGCACCAGCCTCGCCATGCTGGTCGCCGACACCCTCGGCGCGGGCGGGTCGTTCACCGAGCTCCAGGCGCTCAACTTCCGTGACGGCGTGGTGGAGATGGGGCACGACGGCCCGGCCCACCTCGCCATCTCCTCCAAGGACCCGCTCCTGCGTGGGCTCGGTGTCTACCACGGCAAGCGGGGCTGGGGCGTCAGCGTGGAATTCGACGTGAAGCACGGCCCCGTCACCACGTTCGGTATCGGCCAGGAGGCGGACGGCACGTTCAGCTTCATCGTCTCCGAGGGCGAGGTCGTCCCGGGACCCCTGCTGGAGATCGGCAACACCACCTCACGTGTGGACTTCGGGTTCGACCCGGGGGAGTGGACGGACGCCTGGTCCTCGACCGGAATCGGCCACCACTGGACGGTCTGTACCGGCCACCGGGCCAAGGACTTCAAAGCGGCGGCCCATCTCCTCGGCGTCCCCTTCCACGTGGTCGACGGGCCGGGGGACCTCTGAGTCCACCGCGTTCCCATCCGTGGTGCGTGGTGCGGGCGGGTCCGGTCCTCCCCGGCGACGGTCCGTACGTCCTGGGCGGGCGGGGTGCCGCTCATGGGCGGCAGCCCCGAGGGGCGCCGGCGTCGGGCCTGCCGGTGGATGGAGGCCCTCGGGGCGCCCGGGCACCGGCGCACTTGCGTCCGGTTTCGAAAGGCCGGAAAAATTGTGGGGGACAGCCCGGCTTCCCGGAGCCGCGGCGGGCTGGTCCGGTCCCGGCGGAGCGGGATCCTCCGGCCCGTCGGCTCCGTCCCCCGGCCGCGCACACCGCAGGGTCCAGGACGTGGGACGCGGTTTCCTCCCCTGGCCCGCCCCGGAACACGAGGTGATCCCCATGGGCAAGATGGCTTCCACGTTCAAGCTCCTGCGCGGACGGATGAGGGAAGCGGACGGCAAGGTCCTCCAGAACCAGCGACTGCTGGAAGAGGGCCGCCGCCTCCAGGAACAGGGGCGCGGGGGCCGGTAGCGCCGCCCCGCCCCGCCGGGGCCACCCGCAGGCGTGCCGGAGGGGCGCCCCGAACACCGGGACGCACGCCGTCCGGCAGGTGCGGGGCCCGTGCCGGAACGGGGTCAGGCTCTGTGCGGCTTCCGTGCCGGATTTGGGTCGGGCGCGGTGGGGTTCCGGGTCGGGCTTCGTGCGGCTCCGGCACCGGGACGCATGCCGTCCGGCAGCTACGGACCCTGTGCCGGAACCGGGTCAGGCTGCGCGTGCGGCTCCCGTGCCGAAATTGGGTCGGGATCGATGGGGCTCCGGGGCGGGCTTCGTGCGGCTCCGGCACTTGGATGCATGCCTTCCGGCAGGTGCGGGGCCCGTGCCGGAACGGGGTCAGGCTCTGTGCGGCTTCCGTGCCGGATTTGGGTCGGGATCGGTGGGGTTCCGGGGCGGGCTTCGTCCGGCTCCGGCACCAGGAGGCATGCCGTCCGGCAGCTGCGGCCCCCGTGCCGGATGCAGGTCGGACTCTCCGTGCGGCTCCTCATGCCGGCACTGGATCATGCTCCGTGCGGCCCCGGCACCGGAACGCGTGTCGTCCGGATACTGCGGTGCCGTGCCGGAACCGGTTCAGGCTCCCCGTGCGGCTCCGGTGCCGGAGCCGGGTCAGGCTCCCCGTTCGGCTCCCGTGCCGGAGCCGGGTCACGCCCCCGTGCCGGAGCCGGGTCACGTTTCCCGTCCGTGGGCCCCGTCGTCCGGCGCCCCGGTCGTTGCGAAGGTGTGGACCGAAGGTGTGGACCGGGAGCCCGCGCGGGAGGTGCGCGTTGCCCGGGGCGGCGGACGGTGATGCACTCAACTCCACTGTCCCAAAGGGTCCTTGTGTTCCTCGGGCGCCGGATCCGAGGTGTCCCTGACGGGCGAGTCCTCGACGCGCGAGCCCGGCGCTCCGCGACCGGGGGCCGCAGGGTTGTGGGAGTGCTGCGGCGCGGCCACGTCGGCGGCGGATGCGCCGGAACCGGTCGGCGGGGTGCGCAGGACCAGCAGGGCGACATCGTCGCCGCTGGGGTCGATGCGCTCCAGCAGCTCGTCGAGGAAGTCCTCGATGTCGCGGTCCGCCAGAGCCGAGGCGTGCGCGCGCAGCGTGGCGAGCCCGGCCTCGATGTCGCGGGTCCGGCTCTCGACGAGCCCGTCGGTGTACAGCAGGAGGGTCGAACAGGGCGGAAGGTCCTCACGGGCGTCCGGCCATCCCAGCCCCAGGTGCAGGGCCGAGTTGAGTCCGAGGAGGGGCCCGTGACCCGCTTCGAGGAAGCGGGTCTCCCCGTCGGCGGTGACCAGGAGGGGCGGCGGATGGCCGGCGTTGACCCACTGGAGTTGCCAGGGCCCGCCCTCCGGCCCCTCGATGCGGGCGAAGACGCACGTGGCCATGGGCGCGTCGCTCGTGTGCGTCATGGCCTCGTCCAGACGGCGCATGATCAGGCTGGGGGGCTCGGTCCTGTCCCAGGCCAGGGCGCGAAGCATGTTGCGGACCTCGGCCATGTGCGCGGCGGCCTTCAGGTCGTGCCCGACGACGTCCCCGATCACCAGCGTCAGGACGCCGTCGCCGAGCAGGAAGGAGTCGTACCAGTCCCCGCCGATCTCCGCCGCGCTCTCGGCCGGCCGGTAACGGGCCGCCGTCCTGAGGTGGTCGACCTGGGGCAGCGGGGTGAGGAGCTGGCGCTGCATGGTCTCGGCGACGTGGCGCTGCTGCTCGAACAGCTCGGCGGCCTCCATGACCAGGCCGGCGCGGCGCCCGATGTCGGAGAGCACGAAGACCTCGGCCTCCGTGTAGGAGGACTCCGGGGCGGTGCGGGCCACGGTCAGCGCGCCGAAGACCTTCCGACGGGTGTGCAGGGGCACCACGACGGCGCAGGTTCCTCCCAGCCGGTCGAACAGCCGCCGGTGGGCGCTCGCGAGCGGGCTGTCCGGTTCGTCGGCGAGGGAGTCCGCGTCGAGGACGACGGGCTCGGCGCTGCGCAGCGCCTGTACGGCTGCCGACCGGGTGGATTCGGGCAGGGACGGCAGGGGGCCCCGGAGTGCGTCCGCCGCCTGCGGGTCGTCCGAGGCGCGGACGACGACGCGGGCCATCTCCCCCGTGTGCTCCTTGGTCCGCAGGTCGATCGCCGCCCAGTCGCCCATGTCGGGCACGAGCAGCCCGGCCAGGCTGTCCAGCATCTCCGGCGTGCCCGTGGCCGAGATGAGGACCGTCGAGACCTCCGCCACCATGGTGAGCCGGGCGGTGAGACCCTCCAGGGCGGCCAGATAGGCGGCGGTCTGCTCGGCGGCGTCACGGTGGAGGCTGAAGTCGTGGAAGACGACCACCGCGCCTTCCGTGTGCCCCTCGTGCCGGAGCGGAGTGGCCGCCCAGATCACCGGCACGAGGCTGTTGTCGCCGCGCAGGAAGAGTTCCTCGGTCCCCTCCGTCGGCCGTCCGTCGGCGAGCACGGTCAGCAGGTTGCACTCGCTGCGCGGGACCGCGCCGCCGTCCCGCCGGCGGTGCAGCAGGTCGTGCATGTCGTGGCCGAGCATCCGTTCCTGCGTACGGCCGAGGAGCTGCGCGGCGCGCGGATTGCAGGCGGTGAGCCGGCCGGTGGTGTCGGTGACGAACACCCCCGCGCCCAGGCTGTCGAACACCGTGCGCATGAAGCCGATCTCCAGCAGGCCGTCCTTGGACCTCATCGGCCCGCCCCCGCCGGCCGTACGTCCTGGCCCGGGTCCGTCGGCACACCGTTCCGGGACTGCTGCCGCACGGTCCGCGCCCGTACCGCCGACCCGGGGGCGGAAGGGGAGGCCGGGCGCCCACACCCACCACACCGCGCGTCGGAGCCGGGGCCCGCTCCCTCCGGCGACGAGGAGGCCGGAGCACACCCGTAGCGGCACATCATCTGTTCATCATTCATCCGGGACGCCCGTTCCGCCGCTCGGGAGAGGGCGCTGCCCGCCGGGTTCCACGGGCCGGGAACACGGGCTCGTGGCGGGGGAGACGTCCGGGCCGGGCGCGGGAGCCGCACGCCCGGACGGAACGGTCCCTCCGCCCGGCTACCTCTCCAGCACCAGCGCGGAGCCCTGGCCCACGCCGATGCACAGCGTCGCGACGCCGGTCCCGGACCCGGCCGCCTTGAGCTGGTGGGCGATGGATCCCGCGAGGCGGGCCCCCGAGGCGCCGAGGGGGTGGCCGATCGCGATCGCGCCGCCGCGCGGATTGAGTACGGACGTATCGAGGCCGGGCCACTCCGCCACACAGCCCAGCACCTGCGCGGCGAAGGCCTCGTTGAGTTCGAGGGCGGCGAGGTCGGCGAAGGTCCTGCCCGCCCTGTCCAGTGCCCGGTTCACCGCCTCCACCGGGGCGAGCCCGAAGTAGTGCGGCTCGTTCGCGGACACGGCGGAGGCCGTGATCCGGGCCAGCGGCTCGCGGCCGGTGGCCCGCAGGCCCTCCTCGTCGGCCAGCAGCAGAGCCGCCGCACCGTCGTTGAGCGGCGAGGAGTTGCCCGCGGTGACGGTGCCGCCGTCCGTGCGGAAGGACGGGCTCAGCTTGGCCATGGCCTCCAGCGACGCGTCGTCCCTGACGCACTCGTCCCGGTCCACCACGAGCGGGCCGCCCTTGCGGCGCGGGATCGTCAGGGGCACGATCTCGTCGTCGAACAGCCCCGCCGCCCGGGCGGCCGACGCCTTCCGGTGCGAGGCGAGAGCGTACTCGTCCTGCTGTTCACGGCTGATGGAGTGCCTGTCCGCGATCAGTTCGGCGCTCTCACCGAGCGGCACCGTCCACTGCGGATCCATCCGCGGGTTGACCATGCGCCAGCCCAGCGTGGTCGAGTACATCTCGGTGTGCCCCGCCGGGAAGGCCCGGTCGCTCTTGGGCAGGACGTACGGGGCGCGGGTCATCGACTCGACCCCGCCCGCGACCACGAGCGAGTGGTCCCCGAGGGCCACGGCGCGGGCCGCGTGCACGACGGCCTCGAGCCCCGAGGCGCACAGCCGGTTCACCGTCACACCGGGAACGGAGACCGGGAGGCCGGCGAGGAGCGCGGCCATCCTGCCCACGTTGCGGTTCTCCTCGCCCGCCCCGTTGGCGTTGCCGAGCACCACGTCACCGATGCGCGCGGGGTCGAGCTCAGGGGTGCGGTCGAGCAGCGCGCGGATGGCGTGGGCGGCCAGGTCGTCGGGCCGCACCTGCGCGAGCGCCCCGTTGTACCTGCCGATCGGGGTGCGGACGGCGTCGACGACGTACACGTCGCGGGGACGGAAGCTCACGATGCGGTCCTCTCGGCCGTACGGACCGGCGCGGCGGTCCTCTCCATGACGTCGGCGACGGTCACCCCGGGGGCGGTCTCCACCAGGACCAGACCGCCGTCCGTCACGTCGAGCACGGCCAGATCCGTGATGACGCGGTGGACGCACGCCGCGCCGGTCAGCGGCAGGGCGCACTCCTCGACGATCTTCGGACTGCCGTCTTTGGCGTTGTGCGTCATGGTCACGATGACACGGCGGGCCCCGTGCACGAGGTCCATGGCGCCGCCGATGCCGGTCACCAGCTTCCCCGGGACCGCCCAGTTGGCGAGGTCGCCCCGGGCCGACACCTCCATCGCCCCGAGCACGGCCGTGTCGATGTGGCCCCCGCGGATCATGCCGAAGGAGAGCGCGGAGTCGAAGAAGGAGGCGCCCGGCCGGACGGTCACCGTCTCCTTGCCCGCGTTGATCAGATCGGGGTCCACGTCCTCGTCGTACGGGAAGGCGCCCGTGCCCAGGATGCCGTTCTCGGACTCCAGGACGACGTGCACGCCCTCGGGCAGGTGGTTCGGGATCAGCGTCGGCAGTCCGATCCCCAGGTTGACGTATTCGCCGTCACGCAGCTCGGCCGCCGCTCTCGCGGCCATCTCGTTCCTGTTCCAGGCCATCAGTGGTGCGCCTCCCGCTCCGTGACCGTCCGCTTCTCGACCTTCTTGTCCACGGCCTGCTCCGGGGTCAGTGCGATCACCCGCTGCACGAAGATCCCCGGCAGGTGCACCTGGTCCGGGTCGATCGCGCCCGGCTCGACGAGCTCCTCGACCTCCGCGACGGTGACGCGGCCGGCCATGGCGGCGAGCGGATTGAAGTTGCGCGCGGACCTGTTGAAGACCAGATTGCCGTGCCGGTCGCCCTTCGCCGCCCTGACGAGGGCGAAGTCGGTGCGGATGCTCCGCTCCAGGACGTACCCGGTGCCGTCGAAGTCACGGACCTCCTTGGCGGGGGAGGCCACGGCCACCCCGCCCTCGCCGTCGTAACGCCAGGGGAGCCCGCCGTCGGCGACCTGCGTCCCCACCCCGGCGGGGGTGTAGAAGGCGGGTATCCCCGCCCCGCCGGCCCGGAGCCGCTCGGCCAGGGTGCCCTGCGGGATCAGTTCGAGCTCCAGCTCACCCCCGAGGTACTGGCGGGCGAACTCCTTGTTGGCGCCGATGTAGGAGCCCGTCACCCGGCTGATCCGCCCCGCGGAGAGCAGGACCGACAGTCCCGAGTCCATCGCGCCGCAGTTGTTGGATACGACGCCGAGCCCGGTGACGCCGCTCGCGTACAGAGCGTCGATCAGCACGTTCGGCACACCGCTGAGACCGAAGCCTCCCACCGCCACCGTCGCACCGTCCGGCACGTCGGCGACGGCGAGCGCCGCGGACGCGACCACCTTGTCCATGGAACCGTCCATCCCCTAGTGTTCGCATGGTGAAGTTTCCTTCACTATGATGTCCATGAGTCTGCCGCCCGGATCGGAGCCCTGTCAACGGTCCCGGGCGCGGCGGGACGCACATCCGGACACCGCCCACCGCCGTACCGTCCCCCTCCGGTACGACCCACCCGACGGAGAAGCAGATGCCACCGACCCGGACCGCCCGGCCCGGCACCGAGGTGCCCGCGGAGGCCGTCGCCCCGCTGATGCGGGGCATCGCCGTCCTGCGCGGGCTGACCGACGCGGACGGCTCCCTCAGCCTCGGCGATCTCGAACGCGCCACGGGGCTCGCCCGCTCGACCGTCGACCGGGTCACCCTCACGCTCGCCCGCACGGGATACGTCCGTCTCGACGGCAGGACCGTCACCCTCGCGCCGCGCCTGATGGAGCTGGGCAACGCCTACCTGTCCTCGATACGCGTCCCCGGCCTCCTCGGCCGCGAGGCGGACGCGCTCGCGGACGAGCTCGACGAGTCCGTGTCGCTGGCGGTGCCCGACCGGAGCGGCATCCGTTTCGTGCACCAGGCCACCCGGCGCCGTCCGATGTCCCTCAGCTTCCGCATCGGCGATCTGCTGCCCGCCGAACGCACCGCCCCTGGCACGCTCGTCGCCACCGGCTGGGGGCCCGAGGAGTGGCGGACATGGGAGGAGCGGCGGCTCTCCGAGGAGGCGGAGACCGGCTTCCCGTCCCTGCCGCCCGGCACGGCCCCGGCGGACGGCCTCTTCCGGGCACGGGTGGACGCGGCGCGGGCCGACGGCTGGGCGCTGGACGACCAGTTGATCGAACCCGGCCTGCTCGCCCTCGCCGTACCCGTGCGCGACACCGCCGGGGGCATCGCGTGCGTGCTCAGCGTGGTCAGCCACACCAGCAGGTACACCGCGCGCGGCCTGCGCGACGCCCTCCTTCCCCGGCTGCGCGACGCGGCCTCGGCGATGGAACGGCGCCTGCGCGACGCACCCCCCGCGGGCCCCGCCCCCGCCCCCGGCCCCCTCGCCTCATGGACCGCCGCCTCGAAGCAGGAGTTGGGCCGGGAGTTCGTCGAGTCGCTCGCCCGGGGCCTGACCGTCCTCACCGCCTTCGGCGACGGCGGCGCGGCACTGACACTCAGCGCCGTCGCCCGCGCGACCGGGCTCTCCCGCGCCTCCGCGCGCCGCGCCCTGATCACCCTCGAACACCTCGGATACGTCACGGCCGACGGCCGCGACCACCGGCTGACGCCCCGTGTCCTCGCCCTCGGCTACCCCCCGCTCTCCCGCACCACCCTGTCGCGGATCGCCGAGCCGCACCTCGCCGCGCTCGCGGGGCGGATCCAGGATTCCGCCTCCCTCGCCGTCCTCGCCGACGACTCCGTGCAGTACGTCGCACGGGCCGCCACCCACCGCGTCATGACCGTCAACATCACCGTCGGCACCCGCTTTCCGGCCTACGCGACCTCCTTGGGCCGGGTCCTGCTGGCCGACCTGCCCGCGGACGCCCTCGGGTCACTCCTCGACCACGCGGAGCTCCGCCCCCTGGCCCCCCACACCCTCACCCGCCGTACCGCCCTCGAAGACGTCCTGTCAGGGGTGCGTGCCGAGGGGTACGCGCTGGTCGACGAGGAACTCGAAGCGGGCCTGCGCTCCATCGCCGTACCGGTACGCGACCGGGCCGGAAGCGCGGTCGCGTCCATCAACGTCGCCATGCACAGCAGCAGCCGGACGGTCGAGGAGTGTCTGGAGCGGGTGCTGCCCGAACTCCGCCTCACCGCAGGGCATATCGAGTCCGAACTCCACATCGCCTCACGCTTCACCCGTGTCGCGGTGATGTGAGCCGGCCCCCCGCCCCCTCCGCCGCACGGGCAGACCCCTTCCCTCCGCATCGGACGGGGCCCGGAGGGGGCGCCGTGGGCCTTCTTCCGAACGGCGGCCTCTCCGGGGGCGTCGCACACCCGCCCGGAGCCCGCTGCGCGACGGGGCCGTCGCCGGTCTACCGGTGAAGGGCGGCGGAGGACACGCGCGCCGGTGCGGCCGGGGACGGGAGCGGTCCACTCGCTCGGCCACCTCGCGGGCCGGCCGGCACCGGCCGTCACGGGAATCCGGTCACGGAACGACCGGTCATCCCTCCTGCCGCACCTCGAAGGCGGAGAACATGTCGACGAGCGGCTGCGGGGCCCGGTCGTCGAACAGGGTCTCCTGGCCCTGCGCCGACTCCCGGGCGGTCCGCTCACCGCGCGGGAACATGACCGCCTCGTAGGCGGCGAGCGCCGCCTCGGTGTCACCCGGGTGCGCGGCGAGTGCCAGCCCCAGGTCGGCGCCGTCGATCATCGCGAGGTTGGCGCCCTCCCCGGCGAACGGGGACATCAGGTGTGCGGCGTCGCCGAGCAGGGTCACGCCCGGCACGCGCTCCCACCGGTGTCCGACGGGCAGCGCGTGGATCAGCCGGGGGACCAGCGGGCCGTCGGCCTCGGCGACCAGCCGGCGCAGATCAGGCGCCCACGTGCCGAAGTGCTCCAGCAGCGCGGCCTTGGCGCCCTCCGTGTCGGTGAAGTCGATGGTCGACAGCCAGTCCTCGTCGGCGCGCAGAGCCGTGTAGACGTGCAGACTTCCGTCCGTCTCGCGGTGGGCGAGGAACCCCTTGTGGTCACCGAGGGCGAAGAACATCCCGCCCCCGATCAGGCGCGCGCACTCGGGATGGCGGGCGTCGGCGTCCAGGAGGTCGAGCTCGACGAAGGAGATGCCGGTGTAGGCGGGCCGGTCAGGGGAGAGCAGCGGCCGGATCCGCGACCAGGCGCCGTCCGCGCCGATCAGCAGGCCGGTGGTGAACACGCTGCCGTCGGCGAGCGTCACGGCGTGCCGTCCGTCCCCGAGCGGCTCCGCGCCCGCGACCTTGGCACCCCAGCGGACGGTGCCCTGCGGCAGCCCGTCGAGCAGGATGTCGCGCAGGTCGCCCCGGTCGATCTCGGGGCGGTCGCCGGTCCCGTCGTCCTGCTCCTCCAGCGCGACACGTGCCTGCCGGTCGAGGACGCGCAGGGCCTGGCCACCGGGGTGCACCCGGGCCCGGAACTCCTCGTACAGCCCGGCGGCGCGCAGTGCCGCCTGCCCCGTGTCCTCGTGGATGTCCAGCATCCCGCCCTGGGTGCGCGCGTCACGCCCCGCCTCCAGGTCGAGGACCGCGGCCCCGATTCCGTGCAGGTGGAGGACGCGGGCGAGGACGAGACCGCCGAGACCCGCGCCGACGACGGTGACGGGGTGGTGCGGGGTCCCGGCGGTGGGTGTGGTGTCCATCTGCTGCCTTCGCTTTCTGCCGGGCGCCGAGGGGTCCGTGGACGTCCCGCGGTGCCGGCGGGTGTTCGGGGAGGAGCGGTCGGCCTGGCGTCAGCCGGTGCTCCGGGGGGTGGTGGCCGTGCCGTTGACGACGGCCCGGAAGATCCAGGCCAGACGCTGCTCGGGGGTACCGGAGGACAGGTCCGGGCCGAGCGCGGCGATGCGGGGGTGGGTACGGGAGGACGCCTGCCCCAACACCTCGACGAGCGCGTTGTGGTCCTCCTCGGCGCCGGGGGCGCCCGCGCGGCCGGACTGCTCGGCCGCGGTGGCGGTGGCCACCTGGAGGAGCACGTCCACGCCCCACGCGGCCTGCCCGTCGGGTACGCCGCCCTCGTGCAGGAGTGTGAGGACCGTCTCGACGAGCGCCAGGTAGTGCGGCCCGGAGGGACGGGCGACCAGGGCGGAGTGGGCGAGACCGGGGTGGTCGAGCAGGACACGCGTGTACGACAGGAGCACCTGCGCCAGCCGGTCGCGCCAGTCGCCTGCGCCGGCCGCCGGTCCCAGGTCGACGTCGCCGAGCAGCCGTTCGAGGATCGCCGCGTGCAGCTCGGCCGTTCCGGCGACGTAGACGTACAGGGACGCGGGACCGGTGTCGAGCTCCTGTGCCAGCCTGCGCATGGTGACGCGCTCCAACCCTTCGGCTGCCATGAGCCGGACGGCGGCGGCGACGATGGTGTCGTGGGTGAGGGCCGGCTTGGCCGGGCGTTCGCGCCGGCTGCGGGGGGCTGGGGTTCGCGGGGTCACGTCCCGACAGTAACGAACATGTTCGTCACGAACAAGTTCGTCGCATCCCGGACGGGGCTCCACCGCCCTCGGCCGGGCTTTCAGGCGTGGAAGCCGTTGCACACGACGGGCGTGATCCTCTCGGGGCCGCCCTCGACGTGGTAGAGCACCACGGTCCAGTCGCCCCGGTCCTCGCCCACCGGAACGGCATCGACCGTCCGGTCACCGAGGTGGGCCCGGAAGTCGTCCGGGTAGCGGAAGGTGAGGGTGCCTCCCGAGGACCACTTCGAGAAGAGGTCGACGGGGCCGGCGGTGAAGCCCGCACCCTGGCCGGCGGCCCGGACGGGACGGCCCGTGGCGGGATCGATCCCGTGCGGCGGCCGGACACTCACGGCCAGGTAGTAGGGCTCGGGCCGCTTCCCCTCGCCCGCTCCCGTGGGACGTATCTCCACCGATGCGGTGTCCGAGCCGGTGGTGTGCGAGACGGAGGACCGCAGATCCACCCGCAGCGTGGACGCGTCCAGGTCCGAAAGGGCGCAGGAGCCGATCCCCTGGGCCGCCTGTGCGGGGTCCTGGGACAGGGACCAGCGTTCCCGCGCCTTCGCGTCGCTCACGATGTGGCCGGGCGGACCCGTGGTTGGTGCGCCGGTCGCGGGCCGGCGGGACACCTCCGTGCCGCCCGCGGGTGTCCCCCCGGCCTCGGTGGGCTCCGCCCCGGCCTCCCGGTCGCGCGGCTCCCCCGAGAGCAGCAGGGCGGTCACCGCC